>NZ_JBFAMX010000161.1:0-19568 GCF_040659615.1 Nonomuraea sp. NPDC049784 | reverse complement strand
GTCCCGGCCACGGCCGCGCCGCTGGACACCGACCAGCAGGGCGGCAAGGGGGCCGCCAGGGCGCCGCTGGAGCCGCGCAGGGGCACGGCGCCGCCGCTCAACCTGGGCGGCACGGCCACGCGCACGCGCGGTGCCGCGGCGGGTGGCCCGCGGATGGCCGGCACGTCCGGCGCGGCCACGTCCGGCGGCTCGGGCGGGTCCGGTGGTTCGGCGGGCAGCTGGTTCGGCGGAGGGTCCGGCGGCGGCTGGGCGTCCCGGGGCGGCTCGTCCGGCGGGTCACGCGGCTCCCGGTTCAGCGGCACGGGCGGATCCCGGTCAGGCGGCACGCGCTCGCGCGGGTCCGGCGGCGGGCTGTTCGGCGGCTCCGGGTCGGGAGGCTCGGGCGGCGGGCTGTCCGGCGGCGGCTCGAGGTCCGGCGGCGGGCCCCGGCCGAGTGGCGGTTCGAGGGCGTCCGGCGGCTCGCCGGGCCCGCGGATCTTCGGCTCCGACGAGCCGTCGTCCCGCACCTCCGAGGCCCCGCCGCTCTGGCTGCGCAGCAGCCGCAACGGCAACGGCTCCGGGGGTGACAGCCCCACCGTGCCGTTCTGGCTCAAACCGAGCAAGGACAAGGACTGAACATGGCGGAGCGAGGTGACAGGCGAGGGGTGGCCTTCGCCGCCATCGTCGTGGTCATCGCCGCGGTCGGCATCTACCTGACGATGTGGCCCGACTCGGGGGACGACCAGGCCGAGCCCCAGCAGGAGTCGGCCCGGGTCGCCAGCGCGCCTCCCGTGTCGAACACGCCGCTGGCGACCGCGAGCGGCGCGCCGTTCGACGTCTACTCGTACCTGCCGATGAAGAAGGAGCAGCTCGCCGCGGCAGCGGACGTGGCCGAACGGTTCACCGCCGCGTACGGCACCTTCAGGTACGACGAGGACCCGGCGGCGTACGCGGCCCGCGTGAAGGCGTTCACGACGCCTGAGTTCGGCAACGAGCTGACCAGGACCGTCACTTCGGCGGGCACCATCGAGCAGAACCGCAACGACCAGATCGTCTCCACGGCCACGGCCAGGCTGAAGGAGATCAGGCAGATCGAGAAGTCCTCCATCATCTTCGTGATCACCGCGACCAGGCAGGTCGCCGCCAAGAGCGGCGACCATGCCACTCAGGAGGAGTACGCGGTCACGGTGAGCCAGCTAGGGGACGACTGGCGGATCTTCGACATCCAGCCGGCCACGGAGGGCCAGGAGGGGGACACCTCGGGGTGAAGCTCTCACGGGCCCGGCTCGCCCTGCTGATCGGCGGCGCCGGGCTGCTGCTCCTCGTCGCGGTCATCGTGTCGCCGATGCTGCTGATCTCGATGCCGTCGTTCCTCAGCGACGGCGGCACCTCCTCCGACTGCAACGACAGTAAGCAGGTGGAGGAGGTGTCCGACTCGGGCTCGTCCGACATCCCTCCCAAATACCTGGAGCTGTACAAGGAGTACGGCAAGAAGATCGGCGTCCAGTGGAACATCCTGGCCGCGGTGGGCAAGCGCGAGACCGACCACGGCCGCTCCAACCTGCCCGGCGTCAAGAGCGGCACGAACTACGCGGGCGCGGCCGGGCCGATGCAGTTCCTGGTCTCCACGTGGGGCGGCAAGGCAAGGGTCCCGATGTCGTCGAAGTTCACCGGGTACGCCTCCGACGGCGACGGTGACGGCGTGGGCGACATCTACAACCCGGCCGACGCCATCCTGGGCGCGGCCAGGATGCTCAAGCACAACGGGGCGCCCGAGAACGTGCGGCAGGCGCTGTTCGTCTACAACCGGGCCTGGTGGTACGTCGACCAGGTCGTGGAGATCGCCAAGAAGTACGCCAAGTCGGGCGACGTCAAGGTGCCGCCGCAGGCCTCGGACGAGTGCGACGAGCCGCTGGTGGAGGCCGCGCCCAACGACATCGTGGCCAAGATCCTCGAGTTCGCGCTCGCGCAGCGCGGCAAGCCGTACCTATGGGGCGGGACAGGGCCCGATGCCTTCGACTGCTCGGGCGTGATCTATGCCGCGTACCGGGAGGCGGGGCTGACGATCCCGCGTACGACGTTCCTGCAGTGGCCGTTCGGGATGAAGGTTTTAGACGGCCAGGAGCAGCCGGGCGACCTGGTGTTCTTCAATGCCGGTCCGGGAACGGCCCCCGACCGCCCCGGCCATGTGGGGCTGGTCGTGTCGAAGGGCAAGATGCTGGAGGCCAGGTGCCGGCTGTGCGGGCCGATCAAGGTCACGAGCTACCAGGCGCGTGACAACCGCGTGGGCTTCACCCGTCCCCTGCTGAACCCCGACGTGCTCGAGCAGCTCAAAAAGCTGCAGAATTCTTCCTTGTGAACGCATTCGACACGGTCGTGGTGGCCGCGGTGATCGTCGGCCCGGGCGCCCAGGTGCTCGCCGCCCAGCGCGCGGAGCCCGCCGCGCTCGCCGGCGGCTGGGAGTTCCCCGGTGGGAAGGTGGATCCCGGCGAGAGCGAGACCGCGGCGCTGATCCGGGAGTGCCGCGAGGAACTCGGCGTGGAGATCGCGGTGGGCGAGCAGGTGGGCGGGGACTGGCCCCTTTCCGACGGGTACGTGCTGCGCGTCTGGCTGTGCTCTCTGGCCTCCGGCGTACCCGAGGCCCGGGAGCACCTGGCGCTGCGATGGCTGGGGCCGGGCGAGTACTACGCCGTCGAGTGGTTGGGCGCGGATCTGCCTGTCATGAAGACTGTGGAAAATCTCCTGCTTTCGCGGGATTAAGTTGTCCCTCTGGGTGACACAATGACTACTACGGGTGACATGTGTCGCAACGGGGGAGTTGGGAGTGATGCGGCGTGGCTGGGTCATTGCGGGGGCACTGATCCTGGGGGTGTCATCCGTACCCGTGGCGGCGAACCGGGTGTCACCGATGCTCGAGCATGTGCACGGGCCGGGGAAGTGGATCAGGACGGGGGACGTCCAGCGGTTCGGGGTGCGGGTGAACGGGATGGCCGACGTGGCGCACACCGTCCCTGCGAGGGCGACGGAGATGGTGCTCGTGGCGGCGGCCGGGATGCGCCCCGCTTCGGGCGACGGGCCGGTGCCCGGAGCCCGGCCGGAAGCGCCTGGCCCTGCCCGGAGCCCGAGGCCCGGGGCGAACCGGCGCGAAATCGTCAGGACCCGTGCCAAGGCGGGTGTGCAGAGGCGTGGCATCGGCGCGCAGCGGCGATCCATGCAAGCCCTCCCCATGATCCCCGGGTTGCCCTCGCTCAGTGCGGAGGCGGCGCAGGGGGTGGTGCCGTGGCCGTGGGAGCCGGCCGTGGCGCGGAAGCGGGCCAAGCCCGTCAGGTGGGTGAGTCCGTTGGACGGCGCAGGGGGGCTGCCGCTCGTCGGGGCGGGCATCGGAACGCTGCTGGGCGCTCTGTGGCTGATTGGCACGGTACAAAGACGACGAAAACGCAAAACGTAGGTTAATCCCGGCTTTACTGTTACTTTGACCCGACTAGTATTCCCTTGACCAAGGTTCCGGGATTGCGCGGAGGGCACCGGTGGCACGCACGCGAGCGACGGCCGTGTCCGCTATCGTCCTTGCGCTGGGCCTGGCCGGCGCCGGCGTGACCCCGTTCATCATGCAGAGCGCGAGCGCCTCTGTGTCGGCATACGACCCCGTGGACCCCTGTGACGCCAGCGAGGTGTGCGACACCACGCCGGAGACCACCGTGACGGTCACGGAGACGGCGGGCTCGCCGGAGCCCGAGCAGCCGGAGACGACGATCACCAAGACCGTCACCTCGACTCCGACGAAGGCGAGCAAGACTCCCACGCCGAAGAAGACCACGCAGGCTCCGGCGACCACCGCGCAGAGCACTCCCACGCAGAACCTCCAGCCCCTGCCCACGCAGAGCGTCGAGGTGCCTGGGACGAGCGCCGCGCCGACCACCCCCGAGGCGTCCGTCGACATGCCGTCGATCGCACCGGTCGAGACGACGGCCACCTCCACCCCGACGCCGAGCGACACGCAGCCCGCCTCCTCCGAGGCGGTTCCGCTGGAGCTGCGTAACGCGGCGCCGGAGTTCGACCAGAAGTCGCTGGCGCAGAAGCTCAGCATCCCGGCGCTGGTGCTGGTCCTGCTGGCGCTCTTCGCCGTCCTGATCTTCGAGGGGCGGTTGCGCAGGATGGCCCACGCGGCGGCCGTACGCAAGGCGGGGCCGCAGGCGGGACGCCCGGACATGCCTCCGGGCGCTCCGGGCGCCGGCTACCCCGCCGGACCCGGTTACTACGCCACGGCGGGCTTCCCCGCGCCCGGCTACCCGGGTGGCACGGCGTACGCGCCGATCATCAGCTTCGTGCCCGTGCAGACGTACCCGGCCGGGCATGTCCCCGTCTACGAGGAGCCCTCGTACCCGCCGCAGACCTACGCGCAGGAGGCCGCGGCCGAGCCCGTGGTGCTGCACCCGGACGAGTTCGACTCCTACAACCACGAGCCGCCCAAGCCCAAGGAGTTCCGCGACCCGTTCGAGCCCGTGGTCCCGCCGGCGCCGTCGGCGGACATCCCGGCGGGCGGCGCCGGTCTCTACGAGGACGCCGGTCAGGAGCGCCCGTTCGGGCCGGCCTCGGCGGCGGAGTCCGGCGACTCGGAGCCGTGGCAGGGTCAGTCCCTGTTCGAGCCGCCCGCGTCCCGGCAGCAGGAGTACGAGCCGCCGCCCTATCTGGCGCCCGACGCGGACGTGACCGCCATCCAGCCGCTGCCACAGGCGCAGCAGGACCAGACCCCAGAGGACCAGGTCCAGGAGGGGCGTCCGGAGCCCACCAAGGAGATGCCCGACCCCAAGCGCAGGCGCTGGGGCCGCAAGAAGTAAACGAAAGGGGGGCTGGAAAATCCAGCCCCCCTCATTCGTGCGCGCCTACTTGGCGCGCTTGAAGATCTTGTTGCCGAGCCACACCAGCGGGTCGTACTTCCGGTCCACGACGCGCTCCTTCATCGGGATCAGCGCGTTGTCCGTGATCTTGATGTGCTCGGGGCAGACCTCGGTGCAGCACTTGGTGATGTTGCAGTAGCCGAGCCCGTGCTGGTCCTGCGCCGCCTCCTGCCGGTCCGCCACGTCGTACGGGTGCATGTCCAGCTCGGCGATCCTCATGAGGAACCGGGGGCCGGAGAAGTTGGCCTTGTTCTCCTCGTGGTCGCGGATCACGTGGCAGACGTTGTTGCACATGAAGCACTCGATGCACTTGCGGAACTCCTGGGACCGCTCGACATCGACCTGCTGCATCCGGTATTCGCCGGGCCGGACGCCGGCCGGCGGCGTGAAGGACGGGACTTCCCTGGCCTTCTGGTAGTTGAACGAGACGTCCGTGACGAGGTCCTTGATGACCGGGAACGTCCGCATCGGCGTGACCGTGATGGTCTCGTCCTCCTCGAAGGTGGACATCCGGGTCATACAGCCCAGCCGCGGCTTGCCGTTGATCTCCATGCTGCACGAGCCGCACTTGCCCGCCTTGCAGTTCCAGCGCACCGCCAGATCGGGCGCCTGGGTGGCCTGCAGCCGGTGGATGATGTCGAGGACGACCTCGCCCTCGTTCACCTCCACGGTGAAGTCCTCGAGCTTGCCCTCACCGCCCTCACCGCGCCAGACCTTGAACTTCGCCTTGTAGCTCATTTCGAAATCCCGTCGAACTCGGCCATCTCTTCCTCGGTGAGGTACTTCTTCAGCTCGTCCCTGTCGAACAGGGTGATCAGGTCGTCCCGCATGGACTGCTGGAGCTTCTCCTCGACCTTGACCGTGGAGCCGTCCTCAGTGGAGCAGACGAGCAGCTTGCGGCGCCATTCCGGGTTCATCCCGGGGAAGTCGTCGCGGGTGTGCCCGCCGCGGCTCTCCTCGCGCAGCAGCGCGGCGCGGGCCACGCACTCCGAGACCAGCACCATGTTGCGCAGGTCGATCGCGAGGTGCCAGCCGGGGTTGTAGATGCGGGAGCCGGCCGCTCCGACCACCCGCACGCGCTCCCTGAGCTTCTCCACGACCTGGAGCGCCTCGGAGACCTCCTCGGCCTTGCGGATGATGCCGACCAGGTCGTTCATCGTCCGCTGGAGCTCGTGGTGGACCTCGTACGGGTTCTCGCCGTCGCGCCCCAGCGGCGCCGTCGCCTCCTCGCGGGCCTCCTCCACGAGCTCGGACGAGATCTTCGGCCTGGCCTCGAGCGAGTCGACGTACGCCGCCGCGCCCGCGCCCGCCCGGCGCCCGAACACCAGCAGGTCGGACAGCGAGTTGCCGCCCAGCCGGTTGGAGCCGTGCATGCCGCCGGACACCTCGCCTGCCGCGAACAGCCCCGGGACGGCCGCGGCGCCGGTGTCGGCGTCCACCTCGACGCCACCCATGATGTAGTGGCAGGTCGGGCCCACCTGCATGGGCTCGGCGGTGATGTCGACGTCGGCCAGCTCCTTGAACTGGTGGTGCATCGACGGCAGGCGCTTCTTGATCTCCTCGGCGGGCAGTCGCGTCGAGACGTCGAGGAAGACGCCGCCCTGCGGTGAGCCGCGACCGGCCTTCACCTCGGCGTTGATCGCGCGGGCCACCTCGTCACGCGGCAGCAGCTCCGGCGGGCGCCGGTTGTTGGCCTGGTCGGTGTACCAGCGGTCGCCCTCTTCCTCCGTGGTGGCGTACTTGTCCTTGAACACGTCCGGGATGTAGTCGAACATGAAGCGCTTGCCCTCGGAGTTGCGCAGCACGCCGCCGTCACCGCGTACGGACTCGGTGACGAGGATGCCGCGCACGGACGGCGGCCAGACCATCCCGGTGGGGTGGAACTGGATGAACTCCATGTTGATCAGGTTCGCGCCGGCGAGCAGGGCCAGGGCGTGGCCGTCGCCGGTGTACTCCCACGAGTTGGATGTGACGACGTACGACTTGCCGATGCCGCCGGTGGCCAGGACCACGGCCGGGGCGTCAAAGAGCACGAAATTTCCGGACTCGCGCCAGTAGCCGAACGCGCCGGAGATCCGGTCGCCGTCCTTGAGCAGCCGCGTGACCGTGCACTCGGCGAAGACCTTGATGTAGGCCTCGTAGTCGCCGTGCTTCTCGTAGTCCTCCTGCTGGAGCGCGACAACGCGCTGCTGCAGCGTGCGGATCAGCTCCAGGCCGGTACGGTCGCCCACGTGTGCGAGCCGCGGGTACTCGTGCCCGCCGAAGTTCCGCTGACTGATCTTGCCGTCCTTGGTGCGGTCGAACAGCGCGCCCCAGGCCTCCAGCTCCCAGACGCGGTCGGGCGCCTCCTTGGCGTGCAGCTCGGCCATCCGCCAGTTGTTGAGGAACTTGCCGCCCCGCATGGTGTCGCGGAAGTGCACCATCCAGTTGTCGTCGGGGTTGACGTTGCCCATCGCGGCGGCCGCGCCGCCCTCGGCCATGACCGTGTGGGCCTTGCCGAACAGCGACTTGCACACGATCGCCGTCCGCTTGCCCTGCTGGCGGGCCTCGATCGCGGCCCGCAGGCCGGCGCCGCCCGCGCCGATGACGACGACGTCGTATTCGTGACGCTCTGTGTTAAGAGAGTTTTCCACTGAAGCTGGTCCTTACGCGTACGGGAAGGCGATGATGCCCTTGGCCACCAGGCGGACATACAGGTCGGCGCCCATGACGGAGAACATCGAGGCCCACGCGAGGGGTTGGTGCTTGGCGTTGAGCTTGGAGACGAACGTCCAGGCCCGGTAGCGCAGCGGGTGACGGGAGAAGTGGTTGAGCCTGCCCGCCGTGATGTGCCTGCAGGAGTGGCACGACAGCGTGTAGGCGTTGATCAGGACGGCGTTGACGACCAGGATCCAGGTGCCCAGGCCGATCGGCTTGTGGACGAGCGCCAGGACGGCGTCGTAGGCCAGGATCAGGCCGATCACGATGGCCGCGTAGAAGAAGTACCTGTGGATGTTCTGGAGGATCAGCGGGAAGCGCCGCTCACCGGTGTACTTGCCGTGCGGCTCCTGCACGGCGCACGCCGGCGGTGACAGCCAGAACGAGCGATAGTAGGACTTGCGGTAGTAGTAGCAGGTGAGCCGGAACCCGCCCGGCAAGCCGAGGATCAGCAGTCCCGGCGGCAGTGCGTACCAGTCGCCGAACGGCGCCAAGCCGAACAACCGCGCCCCCTCGGGACACGACGTCGCCAGGCACGGCGAGGCGAACGGTGCTATGTAGGGATCGACGAAATAGCTGTTATCGATGATCGCCCACACGCCATAGACAAGGAACGAGCTGAGCCCGAGGAATGTCAGTAGCGGGACCAGCCACCATCTGTCCGTGCGCAGAGTGCGCACCTTGACTTGCGCTCGCTGCCTTCTGACAGGGGCTTCGGGCGTCGTCTGGGTCATCGCGGACCTCTCCACCTCCCGCGGACCCGTCGCGCATGGGGTCCGTGGTTTCGTTTAGCTGGGCGCGCGGGCGGTAACCGCTCAGGCGCGCGTTGGTGGGGGATACGTTACGACGACAGCATGGGAAATTGTGAGCGGGGTCACTCACAATTTCGATGACTTGCTGTGATTCCTGTCACGTAGCCCGTCAGGAGCGCTGCCCCGGGGTGGGCAACTTAACCACTGTCACGAAAAAATCATCGATTTGCCGGACAACCCGGATAAATTGCTCAAAATCCACCGGTTTGGACACATACGCATTGGCGTGCAGCCGGTAGCTGTGCAAGATGTCCTCCTCCGCCTCGGAGGTCGTCAGGATCACCACCGGGATCGTCCGCAACGTGGCGTCCGCCTTGACCTCCGCCAGCACCTCCATGCCGCTCATCCTGGGCAGGTTGAGGTCGAGCAGAATGAGGTCGGGGCGTGGCGCGTCCGCGTAGCCGTCCTCGTTGCGCAGGTACGCCATCGCCTGTTCGCCGTCGTTGACCACGTTGAGCCGGTTTCGCACCTTGTTGAAGTCGAAGGCCTCCTTGGTGAGGAGGATGTCGCCCTGGTCGTCCTCCACCAGGAGCACTTCGATCGGGCGCCCGTCATTCATCGTCGTCTCCAGCCGCCGGCAACGTCCAGCGGAAAGTCGCGCCCTGGCCCTCGGCACCGCCGTCGAGCCAGAGCTGTCCGCCGTGGTATTCGACGATCTTGCGGCACAGCGCCAGCCCGATGCCAGTGCCCGGATACACGTCACGGGGGTGGAGCCGCTGGAATATCAGGAAGATGCGGTCAGCGTACTTCGGCTCGACCCCGATGCCGTTGTCCGAGCAGCTGAACTCCCACATGTCGCCGGACCTGCTCACCCCGATGTGGATGCGCGGGGGCTCCTCGGAGCGGAACTTGATGGCGTTCTCGATCAGGTTCTGGAACAGCTGGGCGAGCTGGAGCCGGTTGGCCCTGACCTTGGGCAGCTCGTCCCTGGTGACGGTGGCCTCGGTGTCCTCGATCGTGGCCGACAGGTTCTCCAGCGCCGAGTCGAGGGCCGCGTCCGAGTCGATCGCGGTCTTCTCGCCGGTGACCCGGCCGACTCTGGAGAAGTCGAGCAGGTCGTTGATCAGCAGCTGCATGCGCTTGGCGCCGTCGACGGCGTAGTGGATGTACTGCTTGGCCCGGTCGTCGAGCTGGTGGCCGTAGCGCTGCTCCAGCATCTGCGTGAAGCTGGCGACCTTGCGCAGCGGCTCTTGGAGGTCGTGGCTGGCCACGTACGCGAACTGCTCCAGCTCCCCGTTGGACCTGCGCAGTTCCTCCGCCTGATCGGCGGCCACCCGCCAGGCCGACACGATGCGGCCGCGCATGGAGTCGACGTGGCTGGACAGCTCGGCCAGCTCGGCCGGCCTGTCGACGTGCAGGGTGTGGTCGAAGTCGCCGGCGGCCACCTTGCGCACCTGCTGGGTGAGCTGGTCGACGGGCTTCAGCACGGCGTACCGGATGATGAACGCCAGCGCCGCGACGAACGCGAGCATCACCGCGAAGAGCACGATCAGCGCCACGTTGAGCTGGTCGAGCTGCGCCTCGACGGCGGGCGCCTTCGCCAGCGCGCGGGCGCGCGAGCTCATCATCATCGCGACCACGATCCCGGCCAGCAGCACGACGCCGGCCACCAGGCCTATGGCCAGGAACCAGCGGGCCACGGGCAACCTGCCCAGCCCGGTCGGCTCCTTGGGGGGAGGCAGCGGGTGGATGCTCATTGTCTCCTCCTCCGGACCAGCACCACGGCGAGGTCGTCGCTCAGCGTGCCCACCCTGGTGATGAGCCGGTCGAGGTCGATGGCGCCGTGCTCGCGTACGAGGTCGAGCAGGCCCTCGACGCCGAGCAGTTCGTCGCGTTCGCCCACGGTAGCCTCGATGAGGCCGTCGGTGTAGAGCATCATCGACCACTCCTCGCCCAGAGCCACGTCGATCACCGACCACTCGGCGTCGGCGAAGATCCCGAGCGGCGGGCCGGAGGGCGCGCCGTCCACCACCTGAACGGCGCCGTCACGCACGAGCACGGGCGGCGGGTGCCCGACCACGCGCATCCTGGCGTGCCGCAGGTCAGGGGTGATCGTGGCCATGCACAGGGTGGTGAAGATCTCGGGAGCCTTGCGCTCGGCACGCAGCAGGGCGTCGAGCGTGCGCAGCAGCGTGTCGTCCGTCTGGCCGGCGAGCACCAGCGTGCGCCAGTCGATGCGCAGCGCCACGCCGAGCGCGGCCTCGTCGGGGCCGTGCCCGCAGACGTCGCCGACCACGACGTGCACCGAGCCGTCAGGGGTCTGCACGGTGTCGAAGAAGTCGCCGGCCAGCGTCCCGCCGCTGCCGGGCAGGTAGCGGGTGACGTGCTCGATCGCCTGGGTGTGCAGCAGGGCGTCGGGGAGCAGGGCGCTCTCCAGCCTGGAGTTCTCGGCGGCGGTCAGCTCCGCCTGCACGAGCCTGAGCTGTGCCAGGTCGGCACGCTTGCGCTCCATCGCGTACCTGATCGCCCTGGCCAGCAGCCGCGCGTCGATGTCCCCCTTGACCAGGTAGTCCTGCGCGCCGGCTTGCACGGCGGCGACGCCCACGTGCGCGTCCCTGAGCCCGGTGAGCACCAGCACGGCGGTGTGCGGCGCCAGCGCCAGCACCGCTTCCAGCGCCTCGAGGCCGTGCGCGTCGGGCAGCGAGAGATCGACCAGCACGCACTGGATCTTGGGCGTCAGCTTGACCTTGGCCTCCTGCAGGCTGCGCGCCCAGAAGATCTTCGGCGGCGCGTCGGCCTGCTTGAGCAGCTCCTCCACGAGGAAGGCGTCGCCGTCATCGTCCTCGATGAGGAGCAGCGTCAGCGTTTCTGAAAGATTTGCCGTCAAAACGCCTCACCAGGGAGTCGGGCTGTCGATGTTCATTCTGCGATGAGCTCCACCCCTTGCGGAAGCGTGCCCTCGTGACCGGCTTCCACGACGAACGACAGCAGGGTCTCCCTGAACGCCTGTGCGGCCCTGGTCGGTTCGACGTCCTTCCGGTGGGCCAGCGCGATCGTACGGCTGAGCCCGGGCGGCGCGAGCGGCGTACCCGCGAGCCCGGGGCGGCCGTCGAGCACCATCGAGGGCACCACGGCCACGCCCAGCCCCGCCTCCACGAACCTCAGCACGGCGTCCATCTCCCCGCCCTGCACCGCGAACCTGGGCTCGAACCCCGCCTGCCGGCACGCCGCCAGCGTGGCCTCCCGCAGGTCGTAGCCGCGCCTGAACATCACCATCTGGCGCCCGCGCAGGGCCTCGATCTCCATGTACGGGCCCTTCGGCGGCTCGTGGGAGGGGGAGACGACCACGAGGTTCTCCCGCAGGATCTCCTCGGTCACCAGCGAGGGGTCGTCGCTCTGCAGCGGCATGATGATCAGCGACATGTCGAGCTGCCCCCGGGCCAGCGCCCGGACGAGGTCACGCGAGCCGCCCTCCTCCACCAGCAGCTCGATGCCCGGGTACGCGCGATGGAAGCGGGCCAGCGCGTCGGCCAGCAGCCCGGCGCAGAGCGAGGGCGTGGCCCCGAGCCGCACGCGGCCCCTGCGGAGCCCGGCGAGCTGGGCCACCTCCTGCCTGGCGGTGTCGGCGTCGGCGAGGATCCGGCGGGCGAGCGGCAGGAGGGCCTCCCCGGCCGGGGTCAGCGTGACGTTGCCCCGCGCCCGGGAGAACAGCGGGGCGCCGAGATCGGCCTCCAGGGCCTTGATCTGCTTGCTGAGCGACGGCTGCGCGACCCGCATGCGCTCGGCGGCCTGGGTGAAGTGCCTGGCCTCCGCGACGGCGACGAAGTACGCGAGCTGCTGCAACTGCATGTGATTTTCCTCGCACCGCGGTGGTGTCCTCGGCGTACGGGGACGTACAAACCAAGCATCATAGCCGCAGGCTATCGAAACCAGACCCATCATGACTTGGACGGATCATTGCTGGGTACCTAGCTTTTGAAGATGTGACTGCCACGATAGAGCGCGGCGCAGCCACCGCGCCTGTTTCAGCTCCCAAGAAGGCTCCAACGAGCAGGAGGCCCGCCGGGTTCCTGCGCTCGTCGAACGGCAAGAAAGTCGTCATGGCCGTCACGGGGGCCGTGATGGTGCTGTTCCTCGTCCTCCACATGTTGGGCAACCTCAAGATCTTCCTGGGCAGGGACTCGTTCAACGAGTACGCCCATGCGCTGCGCACGCTCCTGGAGCCGATCGCGCCCTACCGGACGGTGCTCACCCTGCTCGAGGTCGGGCTCGTCGCGTCGGTCGTCCTGCACATGTGGGCCGCGATCTCGCTGTCCCGGCGTGCCCACCACGCCAGGCCGGTCAAGTACGTCGCCAAGAAGTCGCAGGCGAACGGCTACGCCACGCACATCATGCGGTTCGGCGGCCTCACGATCCTGCTCTTCGTCATCTGGCACCTCCTCGACCTGACCTTCGGCGTCGTGAACCCCAAGGGGTACGACTCCGCCCCCGCCGACCGGATGATCGCCGGCTTCGACGCGTCCCGGTGGTGGGTGACCCTGATCTACCTGGTGGCCGTCGTCATGGTCGGCCTGCACCTGCGGCACGGCATCTGGAGCGCCTTCCAGACCCTGGGCTGGGCCAACCGCGCGCGTAACAAGGCTCTCCGCCTCAGCGCGGGGCTGGTGTCCGCTGTGCTGGTCGTCGGCTTCCTCCTGCCGCCGCTCGCGATCACGTTCGGAGTTGTGAAGTGATGAAGTTTTCGGAAGGCCCGGAGATCCGGGACACCAAGGCTCCTTCCGGGCCCATCGAGGAGCGGTGGGAGAAGCGGAAGTTCAGCGCGAAGCTGGTCAACCCGGCTAACAAGCGCAAGCTCAACGTGATCGTGGTCGGCACCGGGCTGGCGGGCGGCTCGGCCGCGGCGACGCTGGGTGAGCTGGGCTACAACGTCAAGTCGTTCTGCTACCAGGACTCGCCGCGCCGCGCCCACTCCATCGCCGCGCAGGGCGGGATCAACGCCGCGAAGAACTACCGCGGCGACGGCGACAGCATTTACCGCCTGTTCTACGACACGGTGAAGGGCGGCGACTTCCGCGCCCGCGAGTCGAACGTCTACCGCCTCGCCCAGGTGTCGGTGAACATCATCGACCAGGCCGTGGCGCAGGGCGTGCCCTTCGCCCGCGAGTACGGAGGCCTGCTGGACACCCGCTCGTTCGGCGGCGCCCAGGTCTCCCGTACGTTCTACGCCCGCGGCCAGACGGGGCAGCAGCTGCTGCTGGGCGCGTACCAGGCGCTCGAGCGGCAGGTCGCGGCCGGGACCGTGACCATGTACACGCGGCACGAGATGCTCGACGTGATCGTCTCCGACGGGCGGGCGCGCGGCGTCATCGTGCGTGACATGGTGACCGGCGAGATCGAGCGCCACGTCGCCGACGCCGTGGTGCTGGCCACGGGCGGCTACGGCAACGTGTTCTTCCTGTCCACGAACGCCAAGGGCTGCAACACGACGGCGATCTGGCGGGCGCACGAGCGCGGCGCGTACTTCGCCAACCCCTGCTACACGCAGATCCACCCGACCTGCATCCCCGTCTCCGGCGACTACCAGTCGAAGCTGACGCTGATGTCGGAGTCGCTGCGCAACGACGGCCGCGTGTGGGTGCCGCTGCGCAAGAACGACACGCGGGCCCCCGGGGACATCCCGGAGGACGAGCGCGACTACTACCTGGAGCGGATCTACCCGGCCTTCGGCAACCTGGTCCCCCGGGACATCGCCTCCCGCGCCGCCAAGAACGTCTGCGACGAGGGCCGCGGCGTCGGCCCCGGCGGTCTGGGCGTGTACCTGGACTTCCGCGACGCCATCAACCGTCTCGGGCGCGACGCCGTGGAGAAGAAGTACGGCAACCTGTTCGAGATGTACGAGCGCATCACGGGCGAGAACCCGTACGACGTGCCGATGCGCATCTACCCGGCCGTCCACTACACGATGGGCGGGCTGTGGGTGGACTACGACCTGCAGTCGACGATCCCGGGGCTCTTCGTCATCGGTGAGGCCAACTTCTCCGACCACGGCGCGAACCGCCTCGGGGCGTCGGCGCTGATGCAGGGTCTGGCCGACGGATATTTCGTGCTTCCGACCACCATCGGCGACTACTTGGCCGCCGGGCCGTTCGGCGACGTGGACGAGGAGGCCGTCGCGCAGGCCGAGATCAAGGTCCGCTCGAAGATCGACCGGCTGCTGTCCGTGAACGGCGACCGTACCCCTGACTCCTTCCACCGTGAGCTGGGCAAGCTCATGTGGGACTACTGCGGCATGGAGCGCACGGAGGAGTCGCTGCGCAAGGCGCTGGAGCGCATCCCCGAGCTGCGCGAGGAGTTCTGGCGCAACGTGAAGGTGAGCGGGACCGCCGAGGAGCTCAACCAGGTGCTGGAGCGGGCCGGGCGCGTCGCCGACTTCTTCGACCTGGCCGAGCTCATGTGCCTGGACGCCCTGGTCCGCACGGAGTCCTGCGGCGGCCACTTCCGCGCCGAGTCCCAGGACGCCGACGGCGAGGCGCTGCGCGACGACGAGCACTTCGCGCACGTGTCCGCCTGGGAGTTCTCACCTTCCGGCGAGCCGGTGCTGCACAAGGAAGCACTCGAGTACGAGTACGTCAAGATGACCCAGCGGAGCTACAAGTGAACCTGACCCTCAAGGTCTGGCGCCAGAGCGGCCCGAAGGACGCCGGCCGGATGGTGACATACAAGGTCGAGTACATCTCCCCGGACATGTCCTTCCTGGAGATGCTGGACGTCCTGAACGAGCACCTCATCCTGGAGGGCGACGACCCGATCGCCTTCGACCACGACTGCCGCGAGGGCATCTGCGGCATGTGCGGCATGGTCATCAACGGCGTCGCACATGGGGAGCAGCGGGCCACGACGACGTGCCAGCTCCACATGCGCCACTTCGAGGACGGCGCCGAGATCACCATCGAGCCATGGCGCGCGGCCCCCTTCCCGGTCGTCAAGGACCTGGTCGTGGACCGCAGCGCCTTCGACAGGATCATCCAGGCGGGCGGCTTCGTCTCGGTCCCGGCCGGCTCGGCCCCGGACGCCCACAGCGTCCCCGTACGCAAGGAGGACGCGGACGCGGCCTTCGACGCGGCCACGTGCATCGGCTGCGGCGCGTGTGTGGCGGCCTGCCCCAACGGCTCGGCCTCCCTCTTCACCGCCGCCAAGATCACCCACTTGAGCCTCCTGCCCCAGGGCCAGCCGGAACGCCTTTCCCGCACCAAGGCCATGGTGGACCAGATGGACGCGGAGGGGTTCGGCGGCTGCACGAACACGGGGGAGTGCACGGCGGTGTGCCCGAAGGGCATCCCGCTGGACACGATCGCCCGCATGAACTCCGACTACCTGAAAGCCAACGCCAAGTAGTAGGTGGCCCGGCCCATCTGGATGATGGGCCGTCTGACACCCGCCCCGAGCAAAAAGGGCTTCGCAAAGAAGCGCTTCGCGCTCGGGGCTCAGGCTGTCCTTTTTGAGGCGCCTACCGGCGCAACCCACGCCTTCGGCGCCCGGCCAGGCCCGCCCGTTGCCCGGTTACCTGCTCGGCCTGCTGGAGCCCGCCCCGAGCGGTCCTCGCTCCGCGAGGGCGTCCTTCTTTCAGGCGCCCTTCGGGCGCACCCCTCGCGCCTGCGGCGCCATCGCCCACCGTTGCGGAGTTGCCGGCGTAGCCTGCTGAAGATCGCCCCCGACACCGCATCGACGAGCTCGTAAGCTGCGTGAGCCGAGCACCTGCTCGTCCGGCTGATCCCGCTGCGAGGAGGTACTGGCCGGCTGCCTGACGAGTGGACAACCGCGCCATGTCGCACCTTGCGTCTGCTTCGTTTATTGCGGATACTGCGATAAGGAGGTGTCGTGGTGGCAGACGTCCAGGCCAAGCGGGTTCAACCCGGGATCATCGATGCCGAGATAGCCGGTCGCGCCGTGCGGCGGATCAAGGATTACCTCATGCGGTATCCCGAGCAGTCGACCATTCGCGTCGCAGGCGAGCACGGTGACGAGGGTCCGCTGATCCTGCCTCGTGAAGCTGTGAGCTTGCTCGCCTTCGTCCTCGCTCAGGCAGCGGAAGGGCGGGGAGTAACGGTAATCCCGTCTCGCGCTGAACTGACGACACAGCAAGCGGCGGACATGCTGAACGTCTCACGCCCCTATCTGATCAAGCTCCTTGAAGCAGGAGAAATACCTTTCCGGTTGATCGGCAAGCACCGACGCGTCACGTACGAGGATCTTCAGGAGTACAAGCGTCGCGATGACGCCAAGCGACGTACGGCTGCCGATCAACTTTCCGGGCTCGGCCAAGAGCTGGGCATCTGACGATGGCTTTCGTAGTCATCTATGACGCGAACGTCCTGTACGGCAACACACTTCGCGACCTGCTCATCCGCGTCGCGATGACGGGACGTCTGCAAGCCGAATGGACAAACAGGATCCTCGACGAGATGCAGCGTAACCTTGCTGCCAACCGCCCGAAATTCCAGAAGAGAAGCTGGGCAAGCTCCGTCTTCTCATGAACTCGGCTGTAAGGGATTGCCTGGTCGAGGGATATGAACCCCTGATAGAAGGGCTGAAGCTGTCTGACCCGGACGACCGGCATGTGCTCGCTGCGGCGATCAAGGCCAGGGCGCAGGTGATCGTGACGTTGAATCTCAAGGACTTTCCGCCGGAGGACTTGGCTGCCTGGGACATTGAGGCCAAATCCCCCGATGACTTCGTGCTGGACCTGATCGACCTGGACGGAAGAGTCGTATGGGCCTGTGTGCAGCAGATCGCGGATTCGCGCACGAGCCCGCCAGAAACCGTTGACGACGTGCTCGACGCATTGGAGGTTGCCGGCCTCGTCGAGTCAGCTGCCGCCCTTCGGGGCGGATAGCCACCTCGACAGGCCTGCGCCGATTCACCGACCGCAGTGCGTCGGCGGATCAACCGCCCAGGGCCGCCGTCATGCGGTCGAGGTCGGTGAGGATGGCGGCCAGGCGCCGCTGTGGGATCGCGTCGACCATGTCGCGTTCGATGGGATAGACGGCGGAGCGGGCCGCGTCGAGACGACTGCGACCCTCTGCGGTGAGGCGGGCGGGAAGGGCGCGCCCGTGGTCGGCGGCGGCGGGCCGGGAGATCAGGTCCGCGTCCTGGAGGCCGCGGAGGACCACGTTCATGGACTGCCGGGTGACGAACGCGCCGCGGGCGAGCTCGGCGTTGGACATGCCGGGCTGCTGGTCAAGGAGCTCGAGGCAGGCGTACTGCGGCACCGTCAGGCCGTGCTCGCGCAGGGCCTTGTCCATGGCGTTGCGCAGCGCCGCGGCGGCGCGTTTGAGTCGGTACCCCACGTGCTCGGTGATGTCCTGAGCGAGGTGGGGCGGGTCCATCGGCTTCGGGTCTTCCATGTCAAGAGTTTGACATAGAGAACGGTGGCGCGTACAGTCATGCATGTCAAAGTCCTGACATGCAAACGACTCGAGGAGGACCCATGACGGTCACCGTTGACGGCCCCGACTTCATCGCTCTGCAGGTACGCGATGTCGAGGCGGCGGCCTCGTTCTTCGAGACGCACCTGGGAATGCGGCGGGCGCCGGTCTCGCGTCCCGGTGCGGTGGTGTTCACCACCGAGCCGATCCCGTTCGCCGTCCGCGAGCCACTGCCGGGCGTGGATCTCGACAGCGTCGCGCGTCCCGGTCTCGGGGTGGTCCTGTGGTTTCGCACCGCGGACGCGCAAGGGCTGCACGACCAGCTCGCCGCCGCCGGGGTCCCCATCATCAGCCCGCCGCAGGACGGCCCCTTCGGCCGCGTGTTCGTCTTCTCCGGCCCCGAGGGCTACACCCTCACCGCACACGGAGGCTGACCCTGACAGCCCTCGCCATGCTGGTGCTGCCGGACGGCCGCAAGGTGATCATCTTTCCGTGATGGGACCCACGAGCATCGGGCGGTCGAGCAGGTCCGGCGTGAACGGCACCCCGGTGACCTTCGCCGCCAGGGCGAAGGCCCTCGGCACGGCGGTGTCGTAGTTGTCCTCCCAGGCGGCGTCCCACGCGGCATCGTCCTCCGGCTCGTCCAGCCCCATGCCCAGCTCCCGCATGAAAGCGTTGAGCCGGTCAGGGTCGGAGCCGTAACGCTCGTACGGATACCGCGGCCAGTATCCGGTGACGATCGTGCCGTCGATCGCGTATGCGAAGCTGTGCTCGGCGGCGTAATCGTGCCGGGTGACCGCCAGCACCTCGCAGCCCCGCGACAGCTTGGTCACCACCTCGTGGAGCGTGACCATCCAGCCGTAGGGCTCGACGGCCACGCACCACTCGCCGGCCTGGAAGACGCCCACGTAGCCGCCGCCGTTTCCGCCGGCCGTCTCGTTGACGAACTCAGAGGCCTTGGCGTCGAGACCGTCGAAGTCCGACTCCTGGCCGGAGTCCTCGCCGCGGCTGAAGCGGCGCACCACCTCCGCCGGATCGAGCCCGCGGAAGAAGGCCACGCTGAAGATCATGCTCAGTGGGCCGCTGTCCTCGCCCTCGGGGCCGTTGAGCCACCGGAACGGGGCCAAGGGATCGGTTGTCGTCATGCGGGCCATGCTGGCAGGCCGTACCGACATTCAGTCAAGATCGTCCGCTAGGCCGAAGCGGTCGCCGGCCCTTCGGACGGTTCTCCGGCGAGCGTGTGGAGAACGGCACCTCCGGGCGCTGGAGCCCATCACGCTTTCCAGGCCGGATCCCGGCCGATGACGCCGAGCAGGCGGTCGAACGGCGGGGCGTCGTCCGGCACCGCCACCGGCGGCCCGAAGGCGCCGCGCTGCCTGCCCACCTCCACCATCTGGTCGGTGAAGTGCAGCGCCCGCGAGACGGCCTCAGGGTCCGGCTCGTACTCCTGACCGGTGGCCCTGGCCAGGACCGTCTCAACGTCCGAGAGCATGGTCGGCGCCGTCCCCGCCTGGCTCACGGTTGGCACTCACTGCAACCGCTGTCCTGCCGTCACGGGACGACAAGACCGGACGTGAATGGGACCTGCAAGCTCATTACGCCCGGCCCTCGGCCCTCGCATGCTGGAGCGAGCCAACGAGGAAGAGGGGAAGCCATGTCCGTTCCCACCACTGCCGCCCCCGCCGGGCGGCCGCTCAACGTGGCGCTGCTCGCCGGGGTCGGGCTGCTGCTCGTCATGAACGTCGCCGGCGCGTTCCTGTCGGTGTCCGCCGGGCTGAGTGCGACGTTCCTGGACGCGCTCGGCCCGCAGGCGCGGC
>NZ_JBFAMX010000160.1:0-19803 GCF_040659615.1 Nonomuraea sp. NPDC049784 | reverse complement strand
CCCACCTCGACCTGCCGAAGTCGGTGGAGGGCTACTACCAGGAGACCGGGCGCGCGGGCCGCGACGGTCTGCCCGCCACCGCGTGGATGGCGTACGGGCTCCAGGACGTCGTCCAGCACCGGCGGATGGCCATGGAGGGCGACGAGGCGCACCGACGCCGCCAGGTTCTCCATCTCGACGCCATGCTGGCGCTGTGCGAGACCGTGGGCTGCCGCCGGGTGATGCTGCTCGACTACTTCGGCCAGAAGGGCGCCGAGCCGTGCGGGAACTGCGACACCTGCCAGACGCCGCCGGAGTCGTGGGACGGCACGGTCCCCGCCCAGAAGGTGCTGTCGGCCGTGCTGCGGCTGGCGCGGGAGAGGCGGCAGAAGTTCGGGGTGGGGCAGGTGGTCGACATCCTGCTCGGCAAGAAGACGGCCAAGGTGCTGCAGCACGGCCATGAGACGCTGTCCGTGTTCGGGGTGGGCACGGACCTGGGCAACGCGGAGTGGCACGGCGTGGTGCGGCAGCTGCTGGCACAGGGACTGCTGGCGGTGGAGTCCGACTACGGCGCGCTGGTGCTGACGGACGACAGCGCGGCGGTGCTGCGGGGGCAGCGCGAGGTGCTGCTGCGCCGCGACACCCTGCGCCCCGTCCGGGCCAAGGTGGCCTCCTCGTCCAAGGCCCAGGCGGTGGTCGAGCTGTCCGCCGAGGCCGCCCCTATCTTCGAACGACTCCGGTCCTGGCGAGCGGCCACCGCGAAGGAGCAGGGGGTGCCCGCCTATGTCATCTTCCACGACGCGACGTTGAGGGAGATCGCCACCGCCCGTCCGTCCTCGACGGCGGAACTGAGCGGCGTCAACGGGGTTGGGGAGAACAAGCTGGCGAAATACGGGGAGCAACTGCTGGAGGTCCTCCGCGACGACACCTGACCGGGCGGCGTGTGGTGGCGACGGCCGCACGAAGAACGGTCGTCGCCACCACGTTGGTCGGCCTGGTCGCGGCGATCAGCTTCGCCGCCCCGCTAACGACCGGCCGGACGCTTGTCGGGCTCGTGAATACGAGTGCCTTTGACTTGCCGTACAGGATGATCGTACGGCGTGTGAGCGGGAAATGTTGCCCGGGGCTGGGTGTTCTGTCCTTGAGGTTGGGGTGGTTGGGCTGGTCAGGGGCTTGTTGGACAGTTCGGATCGCGGCCCAGGTAAGCCAGCAGGCGGTCCTGGGCGGGGGCATGCGGGGGGACGGTCACCCGGGGGGCAAACCTGTGCGGCCGGTCGTTCCCGGTGACGAACAGCTGGGCGAGGTCCAGCAGTTCCTCGGCCATCAGGGACGGAATCGGGCGCTGCTCGCCGCAGGCTCTGGCCACGTCCCAGCCGTGCACGGCGATCTCGATCGCGCCCACCACGGCCACCATCGGGCTCGTCAGATGACGGTCGGCTATGGCGATCATCCCGTTGCCGGTGAGGGTGCCCGCCCACAGGCCCAGCACCTCGGTGGCTCCGTCCCGGACGAGGAGTGCCGGGTTACGGCCGGCACCCCTTGAGACCCCGCCGACCGGTGGAGGGGAGATGCGACCGGTGGCGGCGTCGTTCAGGGTTCGGAGCGAGTCGGCCATGTGGTCGAGCAGGTGCTGGAGGTTCCAGCCCGCGCAGGGCGTCGCCCGGCAGAGGGTCGCCGGTGTGACGATGCGCAGGCTGCCCAGCGCGTAGTCGATCGCCCGCTCCAGCAGCGCCACCCCCGCGAACGTCGCCAATGTCTGCTCGCTCATATCGCCTCCTCCTCAATTCAGACCCGGCTACTCGGGAAAACTCATCGGGGGCGGCCATGCGGGTTGGGATCTTCCTGGGGGGGCGTCGCTCATGTTGCCGGTACTCGGCGCTCCATAGCCGGAACCTCTTGCCTTGATCTCGAGTAGAGAGGTCAAGGAGGTTCGATGAAGCGGTTGATGGTGGCGATGCTCTTGCTGGTCGCCGGGTGTTCGGCCGGGGCTCGCGCCCCTGCCCCTGTGGCGAGTGCCCCCGTGGTGAGGTCCGCCGTCCCACCAAGCCCCAGCATCTCGGTTATCACCCCGAGTCCGACGGCTACCAAGGCGGTGTGCAACGGGACTTCGGTGATTCTCAGTGAAGGCTTTCCCGAGGTGCGCGGGACGGCTCAGGACGCGGAGCTGTGGGGGCTGCTGTTCGCGCCCGGCCCGCCGCTGGCCAGCCGCAAAGAGATCAAGATCGTGTGGCGGATGACCGGCGAGGGGCCACTACAGGTCAGGGCGACGCTTCCCGACGGCACTCAGGCCAAGCTCGCCTGGGGTCCCGAACAGCACGGCGGATCGAGCTGGCACCGGCCGGGCGAGGAGTGGGGTACGGGGTTCGTGTTCCCTAAGCACGGCTGCTGGAAGGTCGAGCTCACCCGCACGCGGGGCTCGGGGTACGTGTGGCTTTCCGTCAAATAGCCCGATCGATGAAAGCCGTCACGTCGTCCAGGACCTCGTCCTTGTTGGACTCGTTGAAGACCTCGTGCCTGGCGCCCTCGTAGATCCGCTCGGTCAGGTCCGTACCCTTGATCGCCTCGATCCCAGGGCGGCTACCGCTCAACGGGACGAGTTCGTCGTCGGCCCCGTGCACCCAGAGCGTGGGCAGCGACCCCAGCGTGCCGCCCTTGGCGATGGTGGCCAGCGTCGCGGCGAACGCCTCCAGGGTGGGGCGCTTGAACGGGCCGTGCCACACCAGCGGGTCGGCGGCGTACGCTTCGCCCACCGAGAGGTCGCGGGAGAGAGTGGCCGGGTCGATGGGGGTGTCCGGCGGCTCCTCGTAGGCCAGCAGGGTCGGGACGATCTCCCATTCGCCGATCACCGGCCCTGACAGCACGAGCGCGGCCAGGCCGTCGCCGTAGCGCTGGGCGTAGCGGGCGGCGATCATGCCGCCCATCGAGTGGCCGATCAACACGACGGGGGCGCCCGGGTGGTCGGCCCTGGCGCGCTCCTCGACGGTGTGCACGTCCGTGACCACGTCCTCGAAGTCCGCGACGAGCACTCTGTCGCCCGCCGACTTGCCGTGGCCCATGTGGTCGAGGCCGTAGACGGCGGCGCCGTGCCGGACGAGCCGGTCGGCGACGTACTCGTAGCGGCCGATGTGCTCGCCGTATCCGTGGATCAGGACGGCTACGTATCGCGGGCTGTCGTTGGGCCATTCGCGGATGGTGTTGAGGCCCTTGGTGCCGGTGAAGGTGTGCTCTCGCGATTCGGCCACGGTCATTGAGGCTACGCGGATCATCGCCGCGCCGTCCACCGGTGCCGCAGGCACCCCGCGAGCCTCGCCGCACTTCGGCTGGGGTCCCTGGGAGAGGTGGGAAGCCGAGCCGGGCGCCACACCTCGCCCCCGTTGTTCGCACGGCGACCGGCTGAACGTCACGACGTGACGTCCACCAGGACCTTGCCGACCGCGCCGCTCTCCACCGCCCGGTGCGCGTCGGCGGTGCGGTCGAGCGGAAAGCGGACCAGCGGCAGGCCGTGTTCCTCGCCGACCGGCAGGGCGCCGCCGCGGACCGCGGCGGCGACGTCCTCGGCGGCCGCGGCGCGCGCCTCCGAACCGGCCGTGTAGAGCACCAGGAACTGCAAGCGTGTGTTCAGTACCATGTTCTGCAGCACGTCCAGTTCGACCGGCTTGCCACCGTCGTTGGCGTAGGTCGAGATCGTGCCGCGCGTCCGCAGCACGGCCAGGTCCAGTGCGAGGTTCACGCCGAGCGCCACCTCGGCGACGATGTCGACGCCGTCCGGGGCGATCTTGCGGATCTCGGCGGCCGGGTCGCCCTCGCGATAGTTGATCACGTGGTTGGCGCCGGCGGCGGTGGCCAGCCGGGCCTTCTCCGGGCCGCTGATCGTGCTGATCACGGTGGCGCCGGCCCACCGGGCGAGCTGGATCACCGCGTGCCCGACCGCCCCGGCCCCGCCCGCGGCGAGCACCACCCTGCCGTCGAGCGCGCCGGGCCGCAGACGGCGTGGCCCGTCCTCGGCGACGGTGAGCGCGCGGTGCGCGGTGAGCGCGGGGACGCCGAGTGAGGCACCGACGTCGAAACCGACCTCGTCGGGCAGCGGCACGGCCTGCTCGGCGGGCACGACAGTGAACTCGGCGGCGGTGCCGGTGGGCCGCCCGGCGGTGGCCATGAACAGCCAGACCCGCTGACCGACCCGGCTCTGGTCGCCCCCCTCACCGACGGCGTCGATCACGCCGGCGCCGTCTAGGTGCGGGGTGACCTCTGGGAACCCCCCTTGGTTGGTGGCGCCGGAGCGGGCCTTCCAGTCGGTCGGGTTGACCCCGGACACGGCGACCCGGACGCGAACCTCGCCGGGGCCGGGCGCGGGCAGGTCACGATCGACGAGCTGAAGAACGTCGGGGCCGCCGTTGTCGCGGTAGATGATGGCCTTCATGATCTGTCCTTATCTCACTCGGTGCTGATGCTTCGGTAAACAGGGCGTCGATTCCCGCACCAGTCCCGCGTTGCCGCCTGCCTGTCTAGCCAATCGGGACTTCGTTGGAGCGAGACTCGACGGCGTCGAGGGTGGCCAGGGTCGCGGCGTCAAAGGTGATCTTGCTGGCCGCCATGTTGGCCTCGAGGTGGGCTGCGTCGGCGGTGCCGGGGATGAGCAGCACGTTCGGGGCGTGGTGCAGCAGCCAGGCGAGGCCGACCTGGGAGGGCGTGACGCCGAGAGACTCGGCCACGGCGCGGACGGCCGGTTCCTCGGTGACCTTGGGCATGCCCGGGAAGTTCCCGCCGAGCGGGAAGAACGGCACCCAGGCGATGCCCTCCGCCGCGCACAGCTGCAGCAGGTCCTCGTCGTCGCGGGAGACAAGGCTGTAGGCGTTCTGCACGCAGCCGATGCCGGCCGGCAGGGCGCGGCGCAGGCCGTCCAGGGTGACGGCGCTCAGCCCGATCGCACCGATCTTGCCTTCGTCGCGCATTGCCGTCATCACGGCGAGCTGGTCGTCGAGGTCGACCACCTGATCCCCCTTGGGACGCAGCCCGGGACCAGAGTCCAGGCGGCGCAGGTTCACCACGGGGATGTGCTCCAGGCCGAGTCCGATGAGGTTGTCCTCGACGCTGGCGCGGAGCTCTTCGGGCCGCTGTGCGGACCGCAGCGGGATCGGGCCGTCGGGGTTGGGGTCGGCACCGACCTTGCTGACAACCATGACGTCGTCCTGCGGCCGGAGCGCCTCGCGGAGGAGCCCGTTGACGAAGCCGTTGCCGTAGAACTGGGCGGTGTCGATGTGGTCGACGCCGAGATCGATCGCGCGGCGCAGGACAGCGAGGGCCGCGACGCGGTCGTCGTGCAGGCGCTCCAGTTGCATTGCGCCGAATCCGATACGGGACACGGTACGCCCGGCGAACTGAGCGGTACCGCCGGGCCGAAGAGGATTGACCGGCTCGTTGGAAAGGGTGTTGCCGGAGGCCATGAGGATCCCGTCCACGTAGGATGTCGGAGATATCGGAGGATCCTCCGGTATCTCCGACCGACTATAGAGCAATACCGGAGGTCCCTCCACTTTGAGTTCGCTCGAACCGGCGTCCGCCGACACCTTCGCCAAACAGCCGGCCACGACACAGCGCCCGCTCCGTGCCCACGCCCAGCGCAACCGGGACAAGCTGATCGCCACCGCCCGGACCGCCTTCGCGGCCGCCGGCGACACCGTCCCGCTCGAAAGCATCGCCCGTGAGGCGGGCGTCGGGATCGGCACCCTCTATCGCCATTTCCCCACACGCGAAGCGCTCGTGGAGGCGGTCTACGCCGCCGAACTCGACGACATCACCACGAGCGCCTCGGCCCTGCTCGAACGGCTCCCGCCGCAGATCGCGCTGCGCGCCTGGATGGACCGCTACGCGGCGTTCGTCGCGATGAAACGCGGCATAGCCGACGCACTACGCGCCGGCCAGGCCTCAGGCCGCATCCCGACATCCACCACCAGGGAACGCATCACCGCCGCGATCACGGCGATCCTCGCCAAGGGAGCCGACACAGGCTCACTCCGTGCGGACGTCGACCCCGACGACGTCACCACGATGCTTCTCGGAATCTTTCTCGCCACGGCGGCCCTCGATACCCCTGAACAGACCGGCCGGCTACTCGACCTGCTCATCGACGCCCTACACCCCAAGCCAGGCCAGTAGCGGCGGTGTGATTACCGGCGTCGGGTGGCGCGCACGACGACATCGTGGAGGGGGACCGCTCGGCCCCCGTGGCCGGTGAGCGTGCGGAGGTGCTCTTCGGCGGTGACGATCTCCCACTCCAATGCCGTCCATGCGCGCGGTGATGGCCGCGAAGGTGGCCGACGCTTCGGCAGGAGCGTGGTGCCCGTGGCCGGTAGAGCCCGGGGTGTGCAGGTGCTTCACGATGAGCAGCGTGCCGCCGGGAGCCACCCATCCGGCGACGCGGTCGTAGAACTCCAGCTGGGGCATCGCCGGGTGGGCGTAGTGGGTCATGATCAGGTCGAACTGCGCGCCCGGGCTCCAGACGCTCAGATCCGCCTCAACCCACTGCAAGGGGTCCCCGTATAGGGCTTCGGGGGCGAGGCTGCGAGGTCCGAAAACCGCCGACTTTCGCGGGCCCGCCGGTGTTGTAGAAGGTATGGACATCTACACCACGATCGACAGCCCGCTGGGCGAGATCCTGCTCGAAGGTGACGGCTCGGCGTTGACGCGCGTGTCGTTCGATGTGGGCGCGCGAACGGGCCTGAAGCGGGATCCGGCCGCGTTCGCTGAGGTCGAGCGGCAGTTCGCCGAGTACTTCGCGGGCGAGCGGACCTCGTTCGACCTGCCGCTCGCCTCCCACGGGACCCCGTTCCAGGAGCGGGTGTGGGCCGAAGTGGCGGCGCTGCCGTACGGGACCACGACGACCTACGGCGCGCTCGCCGCGCGCGTCGGCGCGCCACGTGACCGGATCCGCGCGGTCGGGGCGGCCGTGGGCGCGAACCCGCTGCTCATCGTCCGCCCCTGCCACCGTGTCATCGGCGCGGACGGCACGCTGACCGGGTACGCGGCCGGCGTCGAGCGCAAGCACGAGCTGCTCACGCTCGAGGGCGCCCTCCAGCCGCGGCTCTGGAGCGTGGTGTCATGAACTGGGCAAAGCTGACGGAGGAGGTCAACGCGTACGGGTGCGCGCTCATGCCTCCGCTCCTCACCCCGGAGGAGTGCAAGGAGATCTCCAGCCTGTACGACGACGTGGGGCTGTTCCGGTCCACCATCGACATGGAGCGGTACCGGTTCGGGGCCGGGCAGTACCGGTACTTCGACCGCCCGTTCCCGCCGCTGGTGGAGAAGCTGCGGGCGGAGCTCTACCCGCGGCTGCTGCCGATCGCCCGCGACTGGGCGACCAAGCTGGGATGGCCCGCGCCGTGGCCGGACGACTTCGGCGAGTGGCTCGACATGTGCCACAGAACAGGGCAGACCAAGCCGACGCCCATCCTGCTGCGGTACGAGCGGGACGACTGGAACGCGCTGCACCGCGACCTCTACGGCGACCTGGTGTTCCCGTTGCAGGTCGTGATCGGGCTCGACCGGCCGGGCGAGGATTACACCGGAGGCGAGTTCCTGCTGGTGGAGCAGCGGCCACGGGCCCAGTCGCGGGGCACGGTGACCTTGTTGCCGCAGGGGCACGGGCTGATCTTCACGACGCGCGACCGGCCCGTACGGTCATCGCGGGGCTGGTCGGCCTCCCCTGTGCGGCACGGAGTGAGCACCGTGCGGTCGGGGCTGCGGCATACGCTGGGGCTCGTCTTCCACGACGCCCGCTGACCAGGAGGGGGTGGCCGAGATGCGGGAGATAGCGCCCGGCGCGGTGCACGTGCCCGGGTGGCTCACGCTGGACGAGCAGCGCCACCTCGTACAGGCGTGCCGCGAGTGGGCCATGAGCCCGGTGCCGATCCGGCACACCGTGCTGCCCAGGGGCGGCGTCATGACGGTGCAGACCGTGTGCGTGGGCTGGCACTGGCAGCCGTACAGGTACACGCGCATCGCCCATGATGTGAACGGCCGCCAGGTGGCCGATTTCCCCGGCTGGCTCGGCGAGCTGGGCCGCCGCGCGCTGGCCGACGCGTACGGAGAGCCCAGCGACACGTACGAACCCGACACCGCTTTGATCAACTTCTACGACGGTCAGGCGGAGATGAGCATGCACCAGGACAAGGACGAGAAGTCGGACGCCCCGGTGGTGTCGCTGAGCATCGGCGACCGATGCCTGTTCCGCTTCGGCAACACGGAGACGCGCGGCCGGCCGTACACGGACGTCGAGCTCGCCTCGGGCGACCTGTTCGTCTTCGGAGGGCCGTCGCGCTTCGCCTACCACGGCGTGCCGAAGGTCTATCCGGGCACCGGCGATCCCGCCGCCGGGCTGGCCTCCGGCCGCCTCAACATCACGATGCGCGTCACGGGTCTACGATGAGGTAGTCGAAGTCCTCGTCGGTGAGCTTGCGTCGCAAGATCTGCAGGATCCTCTGCGCCTTGTCGTCCGGCCCCTGCACATAGAACGGCTTGCCGTTACGGCCGAAGGTGATCGCCGAGTCGCCTTCCCACTTGCCCAGCAGGTCGGCCAGAGGCGCGAAGTCCTCGTGCGCCTCGAACCCGAGCATGCGGGCATAGTCGATGGACCCGAACACGATGTCCTTGGCCAGCTCGATCGGCGCCTCCTGCCAGCCCGCGTACTCGCCGAAGAAGTATTGGCGGAAGCGCAGCAGGTCACGCTCGTCGAACACCTCCGGCCCGATGGCGTTCTTCAGTCCAAGGCAGTAGACGTCGGCGAGGTAGCCGCAGACCGTCATCTTGTCCCAAGTGTGCCGTCGGGCTACCAGCACGCACACCATGCCGCCCGTGCCCGACTCCGGAGCCTCGTCCACCCACCCGCGGGCGGGATCGACCGTGAGCCCCTCGCTCCAGCCGACATTGACCCAGCAGCCGACCACCTCGGGGTCGGCGGCGGGACTCTCCGTGGCAATGGCCCGCACCAGCGGCGCCACCACCGACGGCGACACCTTCAACGCCCTGGCGATCTCCTTCGGGGAGCGGCCCTGAGATCGCAGCTCACGCACCTGATCCTTCAGTTCCATTGGGGCAGCCTAACCGGGCTGACCACACGCATCGAGCCACCACCAGCCGTCGGCGAGCTCAAATCTCGGACATATCATCATCCCGAATCCGTCGTACGGGCCACCGGGGTGCTCCCGTGAAGTGCGCATAGCCCACGGCGTCGTCCGGAATCCCCACCTGGTCCGGCACGAAAAGGGCACAGGACTCCCAGGTCACCGCGGTGCAGGCCGCGGAGACGAAGCAGAGCTCGCCAGGCAGCCGCGCGCCGTAAGACGTACAGCAGGTGCCCGCCGAATGTGGAGATCCCGTCAAGTTCGTGCGCTGTCAGCCCTCTAGTGGAAGTAGGACCTGCGCGGCTCCTGGCCGGTGAGGCTGCCGATGCAGCGGTAGAAACGCACGCCCTGCTCGAACTGCGCCTGGGTCGGCGGCATGACGTCGGCCTGCCATCTGGCGGCTCCCATGGTCCTGGCCGTGCCGACCCTGCTGGCCAGGAGCACCGTCCGGCTGCAGACCCGCTTCACCGTCGGGTGCTTGGCCAGGTCCTGCTGCACGTACGTGTCGGCGTCGGATGGGATCGGGGCCACCGCGAACGTCTCCCATGAGTGCTTCTCCTCGCACCCGAGCCGTCTGGCCTTCGTGTCGCCCACGATGATGACCAGGCCGCCCCAGCACTCCGACTCCCGCACGCAGGCCGCCCCCGCGCCGCGCACCTTGGAGGCCGGGCAGTCCTCCGTGTACGTGTCCAGTTCCCCGAACGCGGTCTTGGCCGGCTGGTCCTTGGGCTGGGTGGTGGTCGTGGTGCCGGGTGACGCCTTGCTGTCGGCCGGCTCCTTGATGACGTACGAGTAGACGACCACGCCGACGCCCACCGAGATGACCAGGGCCAGGGCGGCGACGATCGCGACCAACGCCTTCGAGGCGCCGTCGCGGGCGGATGGCCGGGTGTCCGGATGAGCGTCCGGCGGTGGGCCCGTGCCCGGCAGCGGAGGGGACATCGGCTGGCTTCCCGCCTCCCTCGCGGGGCCGAGCGACGGAGAGGAGCCCAGAGACGCTGAAGGACCGAGCGAGGCGGAAGGACCGAGCGGTGCGCCGTGGTGTCCTGCCACGGAAGGCATCGATGCCGCGGAAGGCCCTGGTACCGAGGAGGGGCCGAGCGGGACGGCGGCGAGGGCGTCGCGGAACGCCTCCGCGGTAGGCGTACGCTCGCGCGGATCGCTCGCCAGCGCGCGGCGGAGCACGGCGGTCAGCTCGGGCGGCACGCCCGGGATCTCGGGAACGGGCAGACGGTGCAGAGCCAGGATCATCGCCAGGTTCGGCACGCCGCTCTCCGGGAAGCGCGGCGGGCGGCCGGACATCAGGGCGTAAACGGTGGCCGCCAGCGCGTACACGTCACCGGCCGGGGTCGGCTCAGCCAGCTCGAACGCCTCAGGCGGGGCGTACGAGGGCGTCAGGGACTCGCGTGTCACCGAGGCCTCGGGTCCGGACGCGGGCATGGTGGCCAGGCCGAAGTCGGACAGCGCGACCTGGCCGTACCGGTTGACCAGGATGTTGCCCGGCTTCACATCACGGTGGAGCACCCCTTGCGCGTGCGCGGCGGCCAGCGCGTCGGCGATGCGCACGCCCACGTCGCGCGCCTCAAGCGGGGAGAGCCTCCGCCCCGACAGCGACCCACCGGGGCACAGCTCCAGCACCATGTACGGTCGCCCGTCCGGCAGCAGCCCTGCGTCGTAGACGGCCACCACGTGCGGATGGGCGGACAGGACTCCGGCGGCCGTGACCTCCCGCAGGAAACGGCGCCTGTCGCGATCGGACAGCAGCACCCGGTTGTCGACCTTGAGCGCGACCTCGCGGCCCACGGCCGACTGCAGGGCGAGGTACACCACACCGAAGCCGCCCTGGCCGACAACGCCCTTGATCTCGTAGCCAGGCACCGATAATTCGGACACGCGCGGAAGCGTACAGGTTCGGGAGCGGGGGCGAGGTGATCAGCCGACGGTCTGGAGCACCTCGCGGAGGCGGGCGGCGTACGCGCGTGGATGGCTGGTGTTGCCATTGTGGCCGCCCGGGAACTCCACCAGCTCGGTGCCGAGCAGCTTGGCCAGCTCGACCGCGCACCGGTGGTCGAAAACGTGGTGCGGGGTCGTGCGCCCGGCCGCGGGCAGGATCCTGGTACGGCAGCCGCTCAGGTCCAGCTCGTCCTCCACGACGGCCGTGAAGTCGTGGCGGATGAAGAAGTCGAAGTTCGCCTGCCGCTGGGCCGTCATAGGCTGCGGGGTCAGGCCGGACTCGGCGTCCTCGGTGATGCCGAGCACCCGCTTCACCTGGCCGATCGCGGCGGGCAGGCCGCCTTCGGCGTAGAGCGCCTGGAGCTCGGCCAGCTCCGCCCGGTGGCCGGCGCGTTCGGCCTCGGGCAGCAGCCAGGGCGAGACGGGCTCGTGCGCGATGAGCAGGCTGAGCTGATCGGGGTGTTCGACGGCCAGGTGGAGCCCGATGGAGGCGCCCAGGCTCTGGCCCAGCATGATCACGGGCTGGTCGGTGAGGTGGGTCAGGAGCCGGTGCACGTCATCGGCGTGCTGCCGGACACTCACGCCGGGGCTGTGAATCGTGCTGCGGCTGAGCCCGCGCCGGTCGTACGTGATCACCGTGTACTCGTCCACCAGCCGATCGACCAGGTCGACGCTGCGGCCCGCGTCACCCTCGCCGCTCTGGGAGATCAGGAGGAGTGGGCCTGCGCCACGCGTCTCGTAGTAGAGATCGGCGTCCGGCACGCGCAAGATGTCTGCGGTCATGCACGCCACGATAATCCATCAGATTTGATGTATCAAGTTCGATGCATTGTGCCCGGGATCAGCCGCGCGGCCAGCTCCTCGAGGGCCGCCACGGTCTCGTGGATGCGCTGGGCATCGTCCGTGCCCAGCGCGGCGGCCAGTGCGGCGTCGATCGGGGTGTCCCGGACCTTGGTCACCCGATCGGACACCTCAGGGGCCTCGCGGATGATCGTCCGCCGCCGATCCGCGGGGTCCGTCTCGGCGATCACCCCGCCCGCGGCGCGCAGCCGCGCGATGGCCGCCGACACGGCGCTCTGCGGCAGCCCGGTACGGGTGGCGATCTCACCCACGGTGGTGTCGGGGTGCCCGCGAAGGTCGCTCACCACGATCAGGACCGTACGCACGCTCGTGGAGTGCTCGCCGATGCCCTCGGTCGGCATCGCCTCCTCGCCGATCTTCATCAGCGTCCGACCCAACAAGAACAGCTCGACCCCATTCACGACCAGCAACATACCGGCGGGGGTCGATAAGGTCTTGCGACGTGACGACGGAGTTGGAGCGCATTGCCGTACGCCTGCGCGAGTTCGCCAGGGTCAGGGACTGGGAGCAGTTCCACACGCCGAAGAACCTGGCGATGGCGCTGGCGGGCGAGGTCGGGGAGCTGGTGGCGGAGTTCCAGTGGCTGACGGCCGACGAGTCCAAGAACCCCGATCCCGGCGCGCTCGCCAGGATGCGCACCGAGCTGGGCGACGTGACCCTCTACCTGATCCGGCTGGCCGACGTGCTCGGCGTGGACCTGGTGGAGGCGGCGCAGGCCAAGCTGGAGGACAACGACCGTCGCTACGCCGCCGACCGCTACCGCGGCTCGGCCGAGAAGGCGCCGCCGTCGCCGCGCGACGCGTGACCCGAAAAGCGGACCCGGAGGCGCGCGTCGTTGAATCGCGGCGGGTGTGGAGGGCACACTTCGGCGGTGGTGATCAGGAGCGTCCTGCCGGGCCGACGTCGGCGGTCAGGAGGCGGGCCACGTCGGTGGCCAGCGTTTCGGCGAGGTCGGACAACCGGGTGCGGTCCTCGAGGAGCAGGAACAGCCAGGCGAAGATCGGCCCCAGCAGCATGGCGTGCACCCGAGCCGGATCCGGCCGGTACGCCAGCTCCCCGCGCCCCACCGCCCGATCCAGCACCTCGGTCACGCAGTCACGCTCGGCCTGGACGAACGTCCCCGCGAACACGGCCGTCATCCCCTCATCCGCATGAACGTCGGCCAGCAGCCCCGGCACCACGCCCGGCGGCGGCCCGGCCAGGCTCGTGACGATGACGCGGGTGACCGCGGCCAGGTCGGCGGCCAGTGAGCCGGCATCGGGCGGCGTCTCCAGCTCCAGGTCATGCATCACCGCCGCGAAGATCATCGCCTGCTTGGTGGCGTAGCGGCGGTAGATTGCCGCCTTTCCGACTCCCGCCCTGGACGCCACTGCGTCCACGGTGAGCTGCGCGTACCCCTGCTCGGCCAGCAGCTCGCGGGCCGCCGCGGCGATGGCCCCGTCCACCCGCCCATCCCTGGGACGGCCCACCGGTTGCTTCATGCGGGCGAGTCTATTACGGAACCGCCAGATCCGTAATGTGACGTAGCCGACGTTGCGCCACAGCTGGACTGGAGGCATTATTCGGAACCATGAGTTCCGATACTTCCGTTTCCGTAAAGTGGGCGGGCGGAATCCTGGTGTTCCTGGCCTGCGCGCATCTGATCCTCACCGGGGTGCTGAGCGCCGAGCACATCCCGAGCTGGTTCGACGGCGGAATGTGGTTCTTCCCGCCGGGACCGGACGACCTGGGGCACCTCGCGCCGGACGTGGGCGCGTTCTGGCTGGTCTGGGGGAGCTTCGCGGTGCCGCTGGGGCTGATCGGGGCGCTGGTCGTGGGGTTCGGGCGGCGCGGGGAGGTGCCGCCGCCGTACCTCGGGATCGGCGTGGCGCTCTGGGCGCTGGCCGGGGCCGCCGTGTTCGAGCCCTCGCCGTTCGTCCTCGCCGTCGTGCCCGCCGCGATGCTGCTGGCCGCCCGGCGCCGGGCGGCGGCCACGTGGGCGTGACGCCGACGACGGGCCGCGCGGTCGCCGTGACGCCGTGAACGAAAACGCCGCCGGACCGACCTCGGGGGCCGGTCCGGCGATGGCGTCTGGTGGGTCACGTCGTCGGGTTGTGCCGCCTGAGGGCCACGAGCGTGACGGCGGCCAGGCCGAGGAAGGTGAACGCGCTGATCGCCGCCACCGTGTTGAGCCCCGTGGTGAACGCGGCGCGCGCCAGGTCCAGCAGGTCGGGCAGGTCCTTGGCGGCCGTCACCGCGGCGGTGATGCTCTCGCGCGCCGCCTCCGCCGGCAGGTGCTGGGGAAGCTGCCCGCGGTAGATGGCGGTGCCGAGGCTGCCCAGCGCGGCCACGCCCACCGCGACGCCGAACTCGCCGCTGGTCTCCGACAGCGACGCCGCGGAGCCGGCCTTCTCCGCGGGCGCGGCCGTCATGATGACGCCGTTGCCCACGCCCATCGGCAGCGCGACGCCCGCGGAGGCGAGCACGAGCCCGGTCACAACCAGCCCGGTGCCCCCGACGCTCGGGACCTGTGTGTGCAGGAACAGCCCGACCGCGCCCACCGCGAACCCGCCGGCCATCACGTACGCGGTGCCGAGGCGCCGGGCGAGGGCCGGGGCGAACGTCAGGGCGACGATCATGGCGAGGTTCTGCGGCACGAGCCAGAGGCCGGCCTCCAGCGGGGACATCGCCTGGACGGTCTGCAGGTACTGGGTGGTCATCAGCGTCGTCCCGGCCATGACGATCCCGGCGAGCAGCATGGTCCCGAGCGTGGTCGCGAAGGCGCGGTTGGCGAACAGCCGCAGGTCCAGCAGCGGGTCGGCGAGTCGGCGCTGCCGCCGGACGAACACCAGGCCGAACGCCGCCCCCACCACGATCGCCGCCACGGGCACCCAGTGCCAGCCGCTCCTGGCGATCTCCTTGAGCCCGTACACGACCGGCAGGATGGTCGCCAGCGACAGCGCCACGCTGGCCAGGTCGAGCCGGCCCGCGCCGGGGTCGCGGTACTCGGGCAGCAGCACCGGCGCGGCCACCAGCACCAGCACCATGAACGGCACCCCCATCAGGAACGCCGACCCCCACCAGAAGTGCTCGAGCAGCACCCCGCCGACCAGCGGCCCGGCCGCCATGCCCAGCATGAAGCAGCCGTACCAGAGCCCGATCGCGGTCCCCATCTGCTTGCCGTCCCGGAACATGTTTCTGATCAGCGCCATCGACGACGGCATCAGCGTCGCCCCCGCGATGCCGAGCAGCGCCCGTGCGGCGATCAGCATCTCGGCGCTCACCGAGTACGCGGCCACCATGGAGGCGGCCCCGAACGCCGCCGCCCCGATCATCAGCAGCCTGCGCCGCCCGATCCTGTCGCCCAGCGTCCCCATGGTGACCAGGAACCCGGCCAGCATGAACGAGTAGACGTCCATGATCCAGAGCTGCTGCGACGCGCCGGCACCGAGGCCGGCGCTGAGGTGCGGAAGCGCCAGGAAGAGCACGCTGACGTCGACGGAGAGCAGCAGGGCCACGGAGGCCAGGACGGCCAGCCCGGTCCATTCCCGGCGGCCCGCGAGTGTGCCAGTGAGTGAGCTGGTGTTCATCTCGTTCCCCTTTCAGCTGGCTCCACAGTCCTGTAAGGGGCTTCCGGTGTTCTTTCCGCGGGCTTAAGGCCGCGCATAAGGTGACGAGCATGCGTTTTGGGGTGCTGGGTCCGCTGGCCGTGTGGACGGACTCCGGGGAGAGCGTCACGATTCCCGGGCTCAAGGTACGCGCGCTCCTCGTGGACCTGCTCGTCCACGAGGGCCATCCGGTGTCCGTGGACCGGCTGGTCGACGACCTGTGGGGCGAGGAACCGCCGGGCAATCCGGCCGGGGCGCTGCAGGTACGGGTATCACAGCTGCGCAAGGCGTTCGAGGACGCCGAGCCCGGCGGCAAGAACCTCGTCGTATCCCGCGCTCCGGGCTACCTGCTCCGTCACGAGGACGGCGCCGTGGACGCGGCCCGCTTCGCCGGGCTGCTGGCCCAGGCCGAGGCCGCCGACAGCCCGCGGACCAGGGCGGGGCTGCTGGCGGACGCGCTGGCGCTGTGGCGGGGGCCCGCGTACGCCGACTTCGCCGACGAGGAGTACACCAGGTCGGCCATACTCCGCCTGGAGGAGCAGCGGCTGTCTGCGCTGGAGCAGCACGCCGAGGCGCGGCTGGAGCTGGGCGAGCACGGGCTGCTCGTCGGCGAGCTGGGCGACCTGGTGGCCAGGCATCCGCTCAGGGAGCGGCTGCGTGCCGTCCACATGCGCGCCCTCTACCGTGCCGGACGCCAGAGCGAGGCGCTGGCCTCCTACGCCGAGTTGCGGGAACGGCTGGCCGACGAGCTCGGCCTCGACCCCGGGCCCGAGTTGGTCGCTCTCCACCAGGCGATACTCGGGCAGGACCCGGCGCTGAGCGTGCCCGCCGAGCGCCCCGTCACGAACCTGCCCGCCTCCGTCAGCAAGCTCATCGGCAGGGACGAGGCGCTGGCCGAGGTGTGCGCGCTGGTGGGCGACGAACGGCTGGTGACGCTCACCGGCAGCGGCGGGGTGGGCAAGACCCGGCTGGCGCTGGAGGCCGCGAACCGGCTGGTGGACGGGTTCGCGGACGGGGCCTGGCTGGTCGCGCTCGACCAGGCGTCCCGCTCCCCCGCGGAGGCCGTCATGGCCGCCCTGGACATCCGGGAGGACGCCGCCGGGACGGCGACGACCTCCCCCGGCGACGCCGACCGCGCCCTGGCGGGGCGGCTCGCGACGGCGCTCAGGGCCAGGCGGATGCTCCTGGTGCTGGACAACTGCGAGCACGTGGTCGAGCAGGTCGCCGAGCTGGCCGAGGTGCTCCTGCGGGCCTGTCCCGAGCTGCGGATCCTGGCCACGAGCAGGGAGCCGCTGGCCGTGGCCGGCGAGGTGCTGTGGAGTGTGCCCCCGCTCGACGTGCCCGGCAGCGCCGACCTGGCGGTGATGGCGCGTTCGGACGCGGTCAGGTTGTTCGTGACCAGGGCCGCGGCCTCCGCCCGCGGGTTCGCGCTCGACGCGGGCAACGCGCAGGCCGTCGCGCAGCTCTGCAGGCGGCTGGACGGCATCCCGCTGGCGCTGGAGCTGGCCGCGACCCGGGTGCGGGCGCTGGGCGTCCAGGGCGTGGTTGCCCGGCTGGACGACCGGTTCCGGCTGCTGGCCTCGGGGCAGCGCGGCGCCCCTGCCCGTCAGCAGACGCTCACCGCGGTGATCGACTGGAGCTGGGACCTGCTGTCCGACGAGGAACGCCGCGTCCTGCGCCGCCTCGCCGTACACGCCGACGGCTGCACCCTGGAGGCGGCCGAGTCCGTCTGCGACGCCCCCGAGCTCGACGTGCTCGACCTGCTGGCCCGCCTGGTCGACCGCTCGCTCGTGGTGGTCGTCGACGCCTCCGCGGGCGTCAGGTACCGGCTGCTCGAATCCGTCTCCGAGTACTGCCGGGAGCGGCTGTCCGACGCGGGCGAGCTCGATCGGGTACGTCTCGCGCACCTGCGCCACTACCTGGCGCTGGCCGTACGGGCCGAGCCGGAGCTGTACGGGCACGAGCAGCGGGACTGGCTGCTGCACCTGGACGCGGAGGCCGCGAACATGCGGGCCGCGCTCGACACGGCGGTCGCCCACAAGGACGCCGACAGCGCGGCCCGGCTGGTCAACGCGCTGGCCTGGTACTGGTTCCTGCGCGGCAGGCTGGCCGAGGGCAGGCGGTCGATGGCGACCGCGCTGTCCGTCGCGGGCGACCCGTCTCCCGTCAGGGCCAGGGCGGCTGCATGGGAGGCCGGGTTCGCGCTCATGGTGGGCGAGCAGGTCGAGTGGGAGCCCGTGCTGAAGGCGGTCGAGGACCCGGGCGAACGGGCCAGGGCCGAGCTGTTCGTGAGCATGCACGTCCAGGACATGCCGACGGCTCAGGAGCTGACGCGCCGGGCGCTGGTCACGTTCAGGGAGGGAGGCGATCGGTGGGGCGTCGCGGCGGCGCTCGCCAGACAGGCCAGGGACGCGTTCACGACACGTGACATCGAGGCGCTGGAGCGGATCGGCGAGGAGAGCGCGCGGCTGTTCACCGAGCTGGGCGACCGCTGGGGGCTGCTGCAGGCCAAGGCGTGGTTGGCGTCGCTGGCCGAGATGGCGACCGACGCGGAGCGGGCCAACCGGCTGTTCGGCGAGGGGCTGCGGATGGCCGAGGACCTGGGGCTGTGGCCGGAGGTCTCCACGCGCATCGCCTGGCTGGGCTGGATCGCGTTGCAGAGCGGCGAGTACGAGCGCGCCATGGAGTTCTGCGAGCGGGCCATGAAGCTGGCCGAAAGCCAGGGCTACATGGAGGGCACGATCATGGGCCAGATGGGCCTCGCGTTCGCCGCGCGCCGGGGCGGGCGGCTGGACCTGGCCGAGACGCACCTGCACCGGCTGGTCGAAGCGGTGCCGCGCGGCCCGGACGTGGAGCCCGCCCTGCACCTGCCGGACACGCTCGTCGAGCTGGGCTTCCTGCTGGAGCTGCGCGGCGACCCAGAGGCGGCCATGGACCTGCACGTCGAGGCGCTGGCCGCGGCCCGCAAGATCGGCGACCCCAGGACGATGGCGTTCGCCGTCGAGGGCGCGGCCTCGGCCGCGGGACCGACCGAGAAGGCGGCCAGGCTGCTGGGGCTGGCGGCCGCGGCCAGGGAGCGCAACCAGACCCCCGCGGGGGCGGCCGAGCGGGCCGACAACGAGCGGGTGGCGGCGAGGGTACGCGACGCGCTCGGGGAGGATGCCTTCGCGGCCGCGTACCGGGAAGGCACCACCCTCAAGCTCGAACAGGCCGCGGACCTGCTCTGAGAGCTAAGCAAGGTGCTCGGCCAGCCGGTCGAAGAACTCGATCCAGCCCGCCTTGGCCTGCTCGGCGTGCTGGGGGTCGGTGTTGACGCCGTACTGGTGGAAGCGCATCTCCGTCTTGCCGTCCACCTCGGTGAAGTCGATCGTGACCACCGACGCCGGCCCCTCGCCCGGATTGTCCGGGTCGCCCGTGGTGAACACCAGCCGCTCCGGCTCCGCGACCTCGCGGTAGGTGCCGTCCAGCGTCGCCTCGAACCCCTCCTCTCCGACCAGCGTGGCCTGCCAGACGCCGCCGGGCCGGGCGTCCAGGGTGATCCGGCCGACCGGGGTGGTCAGCATCCGGGGGCCGAACCACTGCGAGAAGCGCTCGGGCTCGGTCCAGGCGGCCCACACCAGCTCGCGGGGGGCGTTGAAGAGGCGGGTGATCTCGTACTCTGCGGTCTGTGTCGTCATGTCCTCAGAGTGCGGGGACGGGCTTTAGATCCTCTTCTCATGGTCTTAAGGTCGGTGCATGAGGATCATTCGCGCCGCGAAGGTGCTCACCGGACATCCCGGGGAGGTGATCGCGGACGGCGAGATCCTCATCGACGGCTCCAAGATCGTCTCCGTGGGGCCGCGCGGCAGCGGGGGCGACGCCGCCGAGGTCCTTGACCTGCCGGGGCACACGGTGCTGCCGGGGCTGATCGACGCGCACGTGCACCTGGGGTTCGACGCCAAGGTCGACCCGGTGACGCGGCGAAGCCCCGAGAGCGATCACCACCTGCTGTTACGCATGGCCGAGAACGCGCGCAAGCTCGTCTCCGCGGGCGTCACGACCTGCCGTGACCTCGGCTCGCGCGGCTTCCTCGACCTGGCGCTGCGCGACGCCATCGAGGAAGGGCTGGCCGTCGGCCCGCACATCGTGGCCGCCACCAGGCCCATCACGATCACCGGCGGCCACTGCTGGTACATGGGCGGCGAGGCCGACGACGAGCCCGCCATCCGCCGCGTCGCCAGGGAGAACCTCCGGGCGGGCGCCGACTGCCTGAAGGTGATGGCCTCCGGCGGGCTGATGACGCCCAGCTCGGCGGCGCGCCCGGC
>NZ_JBFAMX010000159.1:0-19838 GCF_040659615.1 Nonomuraea sp. NPDC049784 | reverse complement strand
TTCCGATCTGCCGCCACCCGCGCCGCCGCCTCCTCCAGCCGGTCCGGCGACAGGCGGCCCTCGCGGACCGATGCGACGATCTCCGCGATGATGGCCTGGACGTCGTCGTACGTGGGGACCGGACCCAGGCACAGCAGGTCGGCCCCGGCCGCGAGCGTCAGCACGGCGCCGCCGGCCAGCCCCACGCTCCTGGTGATGGCATGCATGTCGAGCGCGTCGGTGACGACCACGCCGTCGTAGCCGAGCTCGCCCCTGAGGAGCCCGGTCAGCGCGGCGCTGGACAGTGTGGCGGGCGTCTCGCCCGTCACCGCGGGCACCGCGACGTGCGCGGTCATCACCGACTTGGCCCCCGCGCCGACCGCCGCGCGGAACGGGGCCAGCTCCCGCTCCCGCAGCACGTCGATGCTCACGTCCACGACCGGGATCGCCAGGTGCGAGTCCACCCGGGTCGCGCCGTGGCCGGGGAAGTGCTTGACGCAGGCGGCCACGTTCACCGACTGCAGGCCCTGCACGGCCGCCACCGTGTGCCTGGCGACCAGCTCCGGGTCGGCGCCGAACGAGCGGGTGCCGATCACCGGGTTGTCCGCCTCGGTGTTGACGTCGGCGCTGGGTGCCATGTCCAGGTTGATGCCGCAGGCGGCCACCTCGGAGCCGATCGCGCGGTAGACGCGGCGGGTCAGCTCGACGTCGTCCACCGCGCCGAGCGCCGCGTTCCCCGGGTACGGGCTGCCGACGTGGTACGCCAGCCGCGTCACGTCGCCGCCCTCCTCGTCCAGCGAGATGACGGGCTCACCGGCTCCCCGCAGCGCGGTGGTCAGCTCGCGTACCTGGCCGGGATCGGCCACGTTGAAGCCGAAGAGCGTGACGCCGCCCAGGCCGTGCTCCAGCTCGCGCAGCACCCATTCGGGCGCGGTCGTGCCCTGGAAGGCGACGAGCAGTGTGCCGGCCGCGAGACGGCGCAGCCCCCGATCACTCTGACTCATGGCTCCTCATCGGATTTCAGGCCCAGAAGATGGGCAGGGTCGAACAAAGCATTCGCCCTGCGGATGTCAGCCCTTCACGGCCCCGGCGACCAGGCCGGAGACCATGCGGCGTTGTACGAGAAGGAAGAAGATGACGACCGGGATCGTCATCATCGTGGAGCTGGCCATGATGGCGCCCCAGTCCGTGCCCTTCTGCCCGAAGAAGTACTGCAGGGCGACGGGCATGGTGTATTTCGTCGGGTCGCTGATCAGGTACAGCGCCATGATCAGCTCGTTCCACGCGGTGATGAACGAGAAGATGCTGGTCGCGACCAGGCCCGGGGCCACCAACGGGAAGAGCACCTTCCAGAAGGTGGTGAACCGGCTGGCGCCGTCGATCCAGGCCGCCTCCTCCAGCGACTTGGGCACGGCGGCGACGAACGTGCGCAACATCCAGATCCCGAACGGCAGCGTCAGCGCCACCTGCGTGACGATCAGGCCGAGCAACTGGTCGTACAGGCCCAGGCGCTTGATGCCCAGGAACAGCGGGATGACCAGCGCCTCGGCCGGGATCATCTGCGCGACCAGCAGCAGTGCCAGGAACGCCGTGCGTCCCTTGAACCGGAACCGAGCCACGGCGGTCGCCGAGAGGAGCGAGAAGACCGCCCCGATCAGGACCGTTCCGAGCGCCACGATGGCACTGTTGCGCATGTAGAGCCAGATGGAGTGCCCGGCCACGCCGTCGGTGAGCACCCGCGTGATGTGCTCGAGAGTGAAGTGCGTGGGGAAAGGGATGAATTCGGTGGTGAAGATCTGGTCGTTCGCCTTGAAGGCGGTGGAGGCCATCCAGTAGACGGGGAAGATGGCGACCAGGAACACCAGCACGCCTGCCGCGTTGAGCGCGACCTTGCCCAGGCGCTTGCGGGCCAGCGGGCTCATCACAGCTCCTCCTGCTTGAACATCTGCCGGATGTAGGCCGCGGTGACGATGAGCAGGATCACGGTCAGCACCACCGCGATGGCCGCGCCCGACCCCATCTTCGGCGGGGCCTTGAACGCCTCGGTCACCGCGTACATCGACAGGTTGTACGCCTCGCGATTGGAGGTGCCGGTCAGCACGTACAACTGGGCGAAGACCTTGAAGTCCCAGATGATCGAGAGCACGGTCAGCACCGCGAACACCGGCTTCAGCAGCGGGAAGGTGATCTTCCTGAACGTGCGCCACGCTCCCGATCCGTCCACCTTGGCGGCTTCGTAGAGCTCGGCGGGGATGCCCTTGAGCCCGGCGAGCACCGAGACGGCGATGAACGGGAAGCCCGCCCAGACCACGCAGATGATCAGCACCATGTAGACGGACCAGGCGTCGTTGAGCCACGGCTGACCAGACCAGTCCTCCCGGCCGGTCAACCACGCGGGCAGCAGGTTGAGCGCCCAGTTGATGATGCCCGCCTCGGAGTCGAACAGCCAGCGCCAGATCACGCCCTGCGCCACCGGCGGGACTGCCCAGGCGAACATGATGCCGATGATGACGAACAGCGACATCTTCTTGCCGAGCCGGTGCAGCAGGACGCCGACGGCGGTGCCCAGGATCAGCGTGAGCGGCACCGCGATGGCGGCGAACACCACCGTGTTGCGCAGCGAGGACCAGAAGATGTCGTTCTTGAGGATGTTGGTGAAGTTATCGAGTCCGACCCAGGTGGCCGGCTTCTTGCCCGAGATCTGGACGAGCCCCACCTTCTGGAACGAGATGATCACCATCTGCACCAGCGGGTAGAGCAGCAGCGCCCCGATGACCAGCAATCCCGGAATCAGCAGGACGTAGGGAATCGACCAGGCAGGGAGCCCGCTGCTTCGCGGCGGGCGGCGTGAGCGGCGCCGTCCCGGGGTGGAGGCGTGGCCTCCGCCCCGGGAGAGCGTTGACGTGTTCGTCATAGGTCTCAAGACGCGTTGAGGATGTCTTCGAGTTCCTTGTTGGCCGCGGCCAGCGCGTCATCCGCGCTCGCCTTGCCCTCGATGACCTTGCGGGCCGCGTTCTGCAGCACCGCCTTGGTCTCGTTGGCCTCCGTCCACTGCGGGTCGGCGGGGAAGGCCTTGGCCTTGGCGAAGGCGGCGGCGAACGGCGCCTGCGCCGGGTCGCTGGACAGGGCGGCCAGGGCCTCGGGGTAGACGGGGAGCAGGCCGCCGTCGGTGGCGTACTTCACGCCCCACTGCTTGTTGGAGGCCAGCTTCACGAACTCCTTGGCCGCCTCCTTCTCCTTCGCGGTGCCCCACACGGCGATGTCGTTGCCGCCGAGGAAGGACTGCGCGTCGCCGCCCGCCTTGGACGGGAGCGGGAAGAAGGCCAGCTTGTCACCCTTGATCTTGCCCTTGCTCTCCTCCGCGATGGTGGCCAGGTCCCACGACGCGGTGAGGTACATGCCGACCTTGTTGTTGGAGAAGCGGGTGCGGATCTCCACGCTGTTCTGGTTGAGGCGCGACTTGCCGGACAGGCCGTCGGTCACCAGGCTGGTGTACTGGGCGAAGCCCTCTTTGAAGCCCGGCTCGGTGAGCTTGCCGACCCACTTGTCGCCCTCCTTGACGGCGTAGTCGCCGCCGGCGGTCCAGGCGAGGGCGCCCAGCAGGTGGTTGGCGTCGGAGCCGCCGTTGAAGGCGAAGCCGTCGACGTCCGAGCCCTTCGCCTTCTGGATCTTCTTGGCGGCGGCCACGAGCTCGTCCCAGGTCTTGGGGACGTCGATCTTGAGGTCCTTGAACCAGTCGGCCCGGTATAGCACGGCCCGGCTGCCGCCGCCCCACGGCACGGCGTACGTCTCGCCGTCGATGGTCTCGAGACCCAGCAGGTTCTTGGGGATCTGGGCCTGGTCGCCGGCCGAGACGATGTCGCTGATCGGCTCCAGGGCCTCCTGGCTCTGCCAGAGCGGGACCTGGTCGTTGCCGATCTCGGTGACGTCAGGGCCGGCGCCACCCGCCGCCGCGGCCGTGAACTTGTCGTTGACCTGCGGCCACGGGATCCACTCGACGTTGACCTTGGCGCCGGTCTCCTTCTCGAACTCGGCGATCAGTTCGTCGGTGTACTTCTTGGCGTCGGGGTTGCTGTCGCCCAGGCGCCAGAACGTCAGCGTCTTGCCCGCGTACTTGGGGCCGCTGCTGGCAGGCGCGGCGGCGGCGCTGGGTGAGGACGAGGGCGCCTCGCTGGAGCCACAAGCGGCCAGGCCCAGGGCCAGCGCGGCCGTACTGACCGTAGCGGCTGTGATCTTCGCGATCCTCACAGGGTTCTCCCTTCCCGGGTGCCGGCCTACGGTCCGCACCAGGCTGATCGTCAATGTCGAGCGACGGCTGCTAAACTAACAAGAAACTTTCTTAAAAGAAACGCTCGTTAGCCATTCGTGACGAGAGGGGTGCGGTAATGAGTCGAAGCCCGGGAGTCCCCCGGCTGCTGCGCAGGCTGAACGATCGCGCGGCACTCGAGCTCCTCCTCATGGACGGCCCGCTCACCCGGGCCGAACTGGGGGAACGAACCGGGCTCTCCAAGGTAACCGCAGGTCAACTGCTTGCACGCCTGGAGGAGAGGGGGCTGGTGGAGGTCGCGGGCGAGCGCGCGGGCGGCAGGGGACCGCACGCCGCCGTGTACGCCGTCGTTCCCTCCAGTGCGTACGTCGCCGGGCTCGAAGTCCTGCCCGACAGCCTCAAGGTCGCTGTGGCGGACATCACAGGCAAGGTGGTCGTCGAGATCACGGTCGACCCCTGCGACGCACGCGATCCGGTCAAGGCGGTCCACGAGGCCGTGCAGCGGGCCTGCGACACGGCGAACGTCAGCCTGTCGCGGTTGCGCGCGTTCGTCATCGGCACGCGGGGCGTGGTCGATCCGGCCACCGGGGACGTGCGCTGGTCGTACGACCTGCCGGACTGGCACGTCGGCGTGCTGGCCAGCCTGCGCCAGACGCTCGGCACCTCGGTCACGATCGAGAACGACGTCAACCTGGTCGCGCTCGCCGAGCACAAGTACGGCGCCGCCGTCGGTCACGACGACTTCGTGGTGATCTGGGCCGGTGTCGGCCAGGGCCTCGGCGTCATGCTGGGCGGCAAGTTGCACCGGGGCATCAGCGGGGGAGCGGGTGAGATCGGCTGGCTGCCGGTCCCGGGCGAGCCGCTGCCCTCCGACGTCTCGGAGCCGCAGTCCGGCTCGTTCCAGCGCCTGGTGGGCCACGACGCGCTGCGCGGCCTGGCCGAGCGGCACGGCGTGAGCGGCAACACGGTGCCTGACCTGGTGCGCGGCGGCGACGAGGGCTACCTGGACGAGGTGGCGGGACGACTGGCCGTGGGCGCGGCGGCGGTGACCGTCGTGCTCGATCCCGGCCTGATCGTGCTCAGCGGCGACATCGGCAGGGCGGGCGGCGCGCGGCTGGCCGCCAAGGTGCAGGAGGCGGTGGCCCGCGTGTGCCCGAGCCGGCCCACTGTGGTCGCGACCGAGGTCGCGGGCAACCCGGTGCTGCGAGGTGCGCTGGTGGCGGCCCTGGAGCAGGCCCGGGAGCAGGTCTTCTCCGACACTGTGTGAGAATTTCTGCCCATGTGGCAGTCCCCCAACGATGTCGTGCTCATCTCCGATCCCCGGGTGACCGAGATTCCCGTGCAGGAGTGCGGTGAACCGCTGGCCGACGTGCGCGGGCGGCTGCGCGTGGACGGGCGCCTGGCGGACGACGAAGGCGCGTACGCGCATCTGCGCTCGGGCCTGCTCGACCGCTTGGAGCAGGCCCAGCGCGTGCTGCCCGACGGCTTCCGGCTGCTGGTCGTCGAGGGCTACCGTCCCATCGCGACGCAGCGCCGGATCTTCGACGGGTACCGGGCAGAGCTCCAACGCACATTCCCCGAAATTTCCCCCGAAGAGGCATATATCGCGGCAAGCCGGTATGTGTCCCCGGTCGAGGTCGCCCCCCACACCGCCGGCGCCGCCGTGGACCTGACGTTGTGCGACCCCGACGGCGTCGAGTACGACATGGGCACCCAGGTCAACGACAACCCCGAGCAGAGCGACGGCGCGTGCTACATGGACGCCCCCAACATCTCCGCCGAGGCCCGCACCCACCGCAAGATCCTCGCCGCCGCCCTGGAGCCGACCGGCCTGGTCAACTACCCCACGGAGTGGTGGCACTGGTCCTACGGCGACCGCTACTGGGCCATGACCACGAGGTCCCCCCACGCGCTGTACGGCCCGATCTGACAACCGTCGCAGGAGGTGGCGGTGCGCCACCACCGTCCTGAAAGGGCCTCAGTGCAGGGCCAGCGCCACGGCCACGCCCAGGCCGAACGCGACGACGACGCCGCGCAGGACCTTGGCGGACATGAGCCTGGCCAGCCGCGTGCCCAGGAACCCGCCGGCCAGGCTGGCCGGCGCCACCACCGCCACAGCCTGCCACTGGACGGGCCCGAACAGCGAGAACGCCACCACCGACACCGTGCTGATCACCAGCGAGAGCGTGGCCCGCACGGCGTTGACACGATGCAGGTTGTCGTGCAGGAACATGCCGAGCACGGTCAGCAGCAGCACGCCCATGCCGCCGTTGAAGTAGGCGCCGTAGCAGCCGCCGAGGAAGACTCCCGCGTACACCATCTTGCTGGGCGGCCCGCCGGCCTCGCCGCCGAAGAGCTTACGCAGCCACGGCTGGGCCAGCAGTGCCAGGCTGGCGAAGGCCACCAGCCATGGCACCAGCGACTCGAACAGCTTGCCCGGCGTGAGCAGGAGCAGCGCGCTGCCCACGACCGCGCCCAGCACGGTCGTGATCGACAGCGTCGTCGCCCTGCGCCGCTGGCCGCGCAGCTCGGCCCGGTAACCGAGCACGCCGCCCAGGTAGCCGGGCCACAGCGCCACCGCGTTGGTCACGGACGCGGTCAGGCTCGGGTAGCCGAGCGCCACCAGCGCGGGGAACGAGATGAGCGTTCCGCCGCCCGCCAGCGCGTTCACTGCTCCGGCCAGCAGACCGGCGCCCAACAGGAAGAGCAGATCGGTCATCGGCCGACTGCGTAGCCCTGGGCGCCGCGCGGGTTCGCGGCGGCCTTGAGGAACGCGCCGTCACGGGCGACCGCGCTGAGCCTGCCCAGCGTCCACGGGCCCTGCGCCTCGACCTCGTGCCCGCGCCGCCGCAGCTCAGCTATCACGCCGGCGTCCAGGCGGTCCTCGACGTGCAGCACGCCGGGGCGGGAGCCGCGCGGGAAGAACGAGCTGGGGAAGTGCTCGGAGTGGAACATGGGCGCGTCGATGGCCTCCTGCAGGTTCAGGCGGCCGTGGACGACGGTGAGGAAGAAGTTCAGGCTCCACTGGTCCTGCTGGTCGCCGCCGGGTGTGCCGAACGCCAGCCACGGCTTGCCGTCCTTGAGCGCGAACGACGGCGACAGCGTGGTGCGCGGGCGCGTCCCCGGACGCAGCGAGGCTGGAAGCCCGTCCTGCAGCCAGAACATCTGCGACCTGGTGCCCAGGCAGAAGCCCAGCTCGGGGATCGTGGGGGAGCTCTGCAGCCAGCCGCCGCTGGGGGTGGCGGAGACCATGTTGCCATGCCGGTCCACGACGTCGAGGTGGCAGGTGTCGCCCTTCACCGTGCCGTCGCGGGCCACGGTCGGCTCGCCGACGCCCTGCGGGGAACGGGCGCCCGAGATGCCGGGCGCGGTGCTCGCCGTGCCGGGCGCGGGGAATTCGGGCAACCTGGGCGCGCGACCGCCGGGCGCGCCGGGCCGCAGCTCGAGGCTGGCCTCGGCGCCGACGAGCTTGCGTCGTTCGGCGTTGTACGCCTCGCTGAGCAGGTCGGACACCGGCACGTCGGTGTCGCCGTACCAGGCCTCGCGGTCGGCGAAGGCGAGCTTGGCGGCCTCCGTCACCGTGTGGACGTAGTCGGCGCTGAGGTGGCCCATCGCGTCCAGGTCGAAGCCCCGCAGCAGGGCGAGCTGCTGCAGGAACACCGGCCCCTGCCCCCACGGCCCCGTCTTGTAGACGGTGTGCCCGTGGTACTCGAACGCAAGAGGCTGCTCGACGGTCGCGGACCAGCGGGCCAGGTCGTCGCCGGTGAGCAGCCCGCCGTGCACCTCGCCGGAGCTGTCCAGCCAGGCAGTCTTGGCGCTGAACTCGGCGATCGCCTCGGCGACGAACCCCTCGTACCAGGCCCTCCTGGCGGCGGCGAGCTGGCCCTCACGGGTGCTCGAGGCGGACTCGGCCTCGGCGACCAGCCGCCGGTAGGTGGCGGCCAGCACCGGGTTGGCCAGCTTGGACCCGGCCGCGGGAACGTTCCCGTCGGGCAGCCAGGTCGCCGCCGAGGTCGGCCAGTGATCGTTGAACAATCCTTGGACCGACTCGATCGTGGCCGCGACCCGCTCCAGCACCGGCACCCCGTGCTCGGCGTAGTGGATCGCGGGCGCCAGCACGTCGGCCAGCGACCAGGTGCCCCAGCGCTCCAGCATGAGCATCCAGCCGCCGAACGCCCCCGGCACGGTGGCCGCCAGCAGCCCCGTGCCGGGCACGATGTCCAGGCCCAGCTCGGTGAAGCGCTCGATGGTGGCCGCGGCGGGCGCCACACCCTGCCCGCACACCGCGGACACCTTCTGCTCGGCCTCGCTCCACAGCAGGATCGGCACCTCGCCGCCGGGGCCGTTCAGGTGCGGCTCGGCGACCTGGAGCACGAACCCGGCGGCCACCGCCGCGTCGAAGGCGTTCCCGCCGCGTTCCAGCACGCCCATGCCGGTGGCCGAGGCCAGCCAGTGCGTGCTGGCGACCATGCCGAAGTCACCTGACAGTTCGGGCCTGGTGGTGAACAAGATCTCTCCTTCTAAAGATTCGCGGCCGCGTCGGGGAGGCGGTCCGCCGTTACAAGGTGGCACGCGGCCGGGTGGCCGCTCCCACGTGGGTCGGTCAAGAGCGGCTCGTCGGTACGGCAGGCGTCGTACGCCAGCGGGCACCGCGTGTGGAACCGGCACCCGGCAGGCGGATCGACCGGGCTGGGCACGTCGCCGCCGAGCACGACCCTACGCCGCTCGCGCTGCCTGACCGGATCGGCCACCGGGGCCGCCGACAGCAGGGCCTGCGTGTACGGGTGCCGCGGCGCGGCGAAGATCTCGGCCGTCGGACCCGACTCCACGATCTTGCCCAGGTACATGACGGCGACCCGGTCGGCCAGGAACTCCACCACCGACAGGTCATGCGTGATGAACAGGCACGAGAACCCCATGTCCCGCTGCAGATCGGTCATCAGATTGAGCACCGACGCCTGCACCGACACGTCCAGAGCGGACACCGGCTCGTCGGCCACGACCAGCTTGGGCTCCAGGATCAGCGCCCTGGCCAGCCCGACCCGCTGTCGCTGCCCGCCGGACAGCTCGTGCGGATACCGGGAACGCATCTCCTGCCGCAGCCCCACCTTCTCCAGCATGGCCGACACGCGCTCGGACACCTCGCGCCGGCCGGCCACCTTGTGCCTGAGCAGCGGCTCGGCGACGATCTGGCCGATCGTGAAACGCGGGTTGAGCGAGGAGAAGGGGTCCTGGAAGACCATGTGAACGTCCCTGCGCAGCGGGCGCATGGCCCGTCGCGACAGGTGGGTGATGTCGCGGCCATCCAGCTCGATCGTGCCCGAGGTGGGCTCGGTGAGGCGCAGCACGCACTTGCCGACCGTGGACTTGCCGCTGCCGGACTCGCCGACCAGGCCAAGCACCTCGCCCTGGCCGATCTCCAGCGACAGGCCGTCCACGGCGCGTACCTGGCCGTAGTGCTTGACCAGGTTGTCGATGCGCAGGATCATCGCTTGCCTCCCGGGTGGAAACAGGCCGCCAGATGGCCGTCCGCGTGCCGTTCGAGCGGGGGTCTGGCCGCGCGGCAGTCGTCCTGGGCGCGCGGGCAGCGGGCCTGGAACGCGCACTCGTCGGGGTCCGTCAGCGGCGAGGGCACCATGCCGGGGATCTCGGCCAGCCTGCCGTTGACGGCCGCGGACGGGAGCGCGTTCATCAGGCCCAGCGTGTACGGATGACGCGGGTTCGCGAACAGCTCGGCCACCGAGGCCTGCTCGACGGCGCGGCCCGCGTACATGACCACGGCCCGGTCGGCGATGTCGGCCACCACCCCCAGGTCGTGCGTGATGAGGATGATCGCCGTGCCGAGCCGGTCCCGCAGGTCGCGGAAGACGTCCAGCACGCCCGCCTGGATCGTCACGTCGAGCGCCGTGGTGGGCTCGTCGGCGATCAGCACCCGGGGCGAGCAGGCCACCGCGATCGCGATCATCACGCGCTGGCGCATGCCGCCGGAGAGCTGGTGCGGATACTCCTTCATGCGGCGCTGGGGCGCCGGGATGCCGACCAGTTCCAGCAGTTCGACGGCCCGGCCGGCGGCCGCCTGGCGCGAAAGGCGCTCGTGCCTGCGCAGCACCTCGGTGATCTGGTATCCGACGGTGAACGACGGATTCAGCGAGGTCATCGGCTCCTGGAAGACGACCGAGACGTCCTTGCCGCGTACCTGTCGCATGTCCCGCTCGGGGAGCGCGGTGAGCTCGCGCCCGTCCAGCCTGACCGAGCCGGACAGCCTGGTCGTGTCGGGCGGCAGCAGCCTGGGCACCGACATCGCGGTCACCGACTTGCCACAGCCCGACTCGCCGCACAGCGCCAGGATCTCGCCCTCGTCCAGTGTGAGCGAGATGTCCCTGACCGCCTGCACCAGGCCGTCCTCGGTGTCGAAGTCGACGGTGAGGTTCGTGATCTCCAGCAGGCTCATCGGGCGCTCCTCGGGTCCAGAACGTCACGCAGCCCGTCGCCGAGCAGGTTGAAGCCGAGCGTGGCCAGCGCGATCATGACCCCGGGCCAGATGGCCAGCCAGGGCGCGTCGCTCAGGTACTGCTGCGCGGTCGTCAGCATCACGCCCCACGAGGGTGTGGGCGGCTGCACGCCGAGCCCCAGGAACGACAGCGTGGCCTCGCCGATGATCGCTCCTGGGATCGCCACGGTGGCCTGCACGATGAGCGGGTTGAGGCAGTTCGGGAGCACGTAACGGAAGATGAGGTGCCCGTCGCCCGCGCCGTCGGCGATGGCCGCGGCCACGTAGTCCATCTCCCTGACCGCCAGCACCTCGCCGCGGGTGATCCTTATGATGGCGGGGAGTTGCGAGAAGCCCAGCGCGAACACCACGCCCTTCAGCGAGGGCCCGATGATCGCCGCCAGTCCCACCGCGAAGACCAGGAACGGGAACGCCAGCGTCACGTCCACCAGCCGCATCACCACGGGGTCGAGCCAGCGCCGGTAGAACCCGGCCACCAGGCCGATCGGGATGCCCACGACCATCGCCAGCAGCGTGGAGAGCACCCCGGCCTGCAGGGACACCTGCGCGCCGTGGGCGATCCTGGCGAACGCGTCGCGGCCCAGATCGTCGGTGCCCATCGGGTGCGCGCCCGACGGGGGCGCGAGCGTGGCCAGGTAGTCCTGCGCGGCCGGGTCGCCGGTCACCAGCGGCCCGATCAGGGCCAGCAGCACGAACGCGACCACCAGCACCAGCCCGGCCATCGGCATCGGCCGCCTTCTGAAGCGGCGCCACAACTTAGTCACGGGCACCCCCTGACAGCCTGATCCGGGGGTTGAGGAAGGCATAGGCGACGTCGACCAGCAGGTTGACCAGCACGTACCCGATGACCGTGATCAGCACGACGGCCTGGATGACCGGGTAGTTCCTGGTCAGCACCGCGTCCACGGTCAGCTTGCCGAAACCGGGGATCACGAAGATCTGCTCGGTCACCACGGCGCCGCTGATCAGCGCGCCGAGTTGGAGGCCCAGCACGGTGACGACGGTCGTCAGGCTGTTGCGCAGCGCGTGCGCGCCCACGACCTTCGCCTCGGACAGGCCCTTCGACCTGGCGGTCCTGACGTAGTCGGCGGACAGCGCGCCCAGCATGGCCGAGCGGGTCTGCCGCATGAGGATGGCGGCGAAGCCGGTGCCGAGCACGAGGGCGGGCAGGATCATGCGCTGGAGGTTCTGCACGGGATCCTGGGTGAAGGGGACGTACCCGGAGGCGGGCAGGATCCGCCACGTGACGGCGAAGAGCAGGATGCCGAGCATGCCCAGCCAGAAGTGCGGTACCGACAGCCCGGCCAGGCCGAACCCGGTGGCCACGTAGTCGGCGAGCCGGCCGCGCCGGACGGCCGCTGCGATGCCGGTCCCGACACCGACGACGATGGCGACCAGCATGGCCAGCGCCGACAACTCCAGCGTCACCGGCAGCCGCTCGGCGAGGATGTCGATCACCGGGAGCTGGTCCTGCGTCGAGCGGCCGAAGTTGCCGGTCAGGGTCTGGCCGACGTAGTCGAGGTACTGGGCGGGCAGCGGCTTGTCCAGGCCGAACTCGTGCCGGATGGCCTCGACCACGGCGGGCGAGGCCTCCTGGCCCGCCATGACCGCGGCCGGGTCGCCGGGCAGCGCCCTGATCCCGAGGAAGATCAGGACGCTGGCCAGGAACAGCACGATCACCGCGGATCCGCAGCGTCGGAGGATGAACCAGAGCATCAGGCGGTGAATCCGGCGGTGACGAAGCGCGGCAGGCCGTCCTCGAAGTACTGGACTCCCGCCACGTTCTTGCTCATGCCCAGGTAGTACTTGTTGTGGTAGAGGTACAGGACTCCGCGCACCTCAGCGGCCTTCTTCATGGCGGCGGCATAGAGCTCGGCCCGCTTGGCCGGATCCGTCTCGGCGGCGGCCTGCTTGATCGGGTCGTCGATGCCCGGGTCGGACATGCCGCTGTAGTTGTTGCTGCCGCGGCTCGTGATGAGGTTCGTGAGGTTGCCGTCGAGGTCCACGCGGCCCGACCAGCCGTTCAGCAGGACGTCGAACTTGCCGGACTTGCCCTGCTCGAGGGCGCTGACGAACTCGGCGCTCTGCACGCTCACGTTGAAGCCCGCCTCCTTGGTCATCTGCTGGATGACCTGCGCCAGGCGGACGTTGACCGCGTCGTTGGGGCTGGTGAGCGTGACCGGGACCGGGGTCGGCACGCCGGAGGCCTGCACGAGTTGCTTGGCCTTGGCCAGGTCACGCTTGGGGCACTGCAGGTCCGCGGCCCGGAACTGGCTCTTCATCGGCACCGGGAAGCAGTCCGGCTCGTGCAGTCCGTTGTAGACGGTCTTGTTGATCACGTCGCGGTCGAGCGCCAGCTCGAACGCCTCACGCAGCTGCGGGCTCTTGGCCAGCGCCGTGTTGACCGTGCCCGGCTTCTCGGTGGAGCCGTTGGCGTTGCCGGTGTTGATCGTGATGCCGTAGTAGCCGAGGCCGCCGCCGGACACGACCTTGAGGTTCGGGTCGCTCTGGACGCCCTTGACCGTGGTGGTGGCGAGGTTGTCGCCCACCTGCACGTCGCCGGACTTCAGGTTCGCGGCCCGCACGTTCGGGTCCACGATGATTTTGTATACGAGCTTGTCCAGCTTGACCTTGGCGGCGTCGTAGTAGTCGGGTGCCTTCTCCAGCACGATCTGGCTGCCGGAGGTGCGGCTGGCGAACTTGAACGGCCCGACGCAGACCGGGTTGGCGCCGAAGTTGTCGTTCCCCGCGTCCAGCGCCTTGGGCGACATGATCATGCCGGCGCGGTCGGCGAGCTGGGCGGTCAGTGGCGTGAACGCCTGCGTCAGCGTGAGCTTGACCGTCGTGGGATCGACCACCGTGACCTTGGACACCGCGGCCAGGTCGGCCTGGCGTGCGGACTTCTCCCAGGTGCGGTGCCGATCCAGCGACTTCTTGACGGCCTCGGCGTCGAACGCCGTGCCGTCGTTGAACTTCACGCCCTCGCGGAGCTTGATCGTCACCTCCTTGCCGTCGCCGGAGACCTCGGGCAAGGCGCTGGCCAGCTGCGGGACCAGGGCCGCCTGGGCGTCGATGTCGTAGAGCTTCTCGCACATGTTCGCGAACACCTCGCGGCCCACCAGCGTGGTCGAGATGCTCGGGTCCAGTGCGTCGGGGTCGGCGCTGAGCGCCACATTGAGCGTGCCGCCGCCCTTGACGGGCCGGTTGTCGGCAGAGGCGTCGGCTATGGAAGGCGGGGCCGCGGGCGTGCTGCTGGACCCGCCTCCGCCGCAAGCCGCCAGGGCGAGGGGGAGAACGGCGAGTGCCGCGGCCAACCTGGGGGACGGTCTCATGGGGCCTCCGTTGAAACGTTTAGGAGACTGTATACAAGACCTGACATTTCACCGGTGTTTCGTGACTACACGTTGTTATCTGACCGTTTTCTAATCGTTCAGGTGTTTTGTCCTGTGTGCGGCCGCGAGGAACGACCGCCTGGCGGCGGCCACATGCGCGATGGCCCTGGCCTGCGCCTCGTCCTCGTCGCCCGCCGCGATGGCCTCGCACAGGCTCAGGTGCTCCGACCAGGAGTGCGGCCCGCGTACGGCGGCGGTCTGGCTGAAGACCCACTGCGCGCGCAGGAGCATGGGCTTCATCATCAGGCTGAGGTACGAGTTGCCCGCCGCCTCGCCCACGGCCAGGTGGAAGGCGGTGTTGAGGTCGGCCACCTCCTCCAGCCGTCCGCTGTCCACCGCCTCCTTGGCCTGATCGAGCACCCGCCGCAGCCGCTCGGCCGACCCGGGCGTCCGCTTGCGCGCGGCCAGCCGCGCCGCCAGCCCTTCGACCGCCATGCGCACGTCGAAGAGCTCCTCTCCCTCCGCGGCGGACAGGCGCGCGACAGTGGCGCCGAGCCTGGCCACGACCTCGACGAATCCCTCGGCGGCCAGCACCCGGATGGACTCGCGCACGGGGTTGCGCGACACGCCGAGCGAGGCGGCCAGCCGGTCCTCGACCAGCCGCTCGCCCTGGGCCAGCTCGCCGGAGAGTATGCGGCGCCGCAGCTCGTTGGTCACCTCGTCGCGCAAGGTCCGGTGAGTCGCGCCCAGTGTTAAATCAGTCATGAGGCGACAATCGTATACAGCGGGATCAGTTCTCGCGGCCCGGGTGCCAGTCGGCCTCGGTCGCCGGCCTGCCTACCTCCCACAGGCGGCCGAACTCCTCCTTGAAGTGCTCGCACCAGAAACGGTCGCGGCTGGGGTGAGCGTGAAGACCGGATCGCGGCCGGCCGTGCTGTGCGTGCCGAGCTCGAGGTGGGCGCGCACGGTGCGACTCAGCGTCACTCCCGCGAGGCGGACGTCAGGCCGAGCGCGTTGACGGTGACCAGGGCGAGCGTGGCCGGCGTCGCGGCGCCCACGACCTTGGTGTCCACGATGTCGAAGACGCCGAGCACGCCGACCACCAGCGCGATGAGTGCCGTCAGGCAGATCTCGAGGTTCTTGCCGGTGCTGAGGTCAGCGCGTAAGCGCTTCAGTGGAGCCATCTACCGGTTTTACCCGCTGCTTGGCCCGGTAGGGGATCCACAGGCCCACTCCGTACATGGCCAGGCCAATGAGGATCATGAGAACGGCCGTCGGCCAGCGCAGCCCGGGCGGCATGTACGTGGCCAGGAACCACGACATCCTCAGCCGGTCGTTCGCCAGGAAGGCGGCGGCCACGATGCCCTGGGGGAACAGCGGGATCGCGCCGAGCGACAGGCATGTCATCACGATCGTCCGCTGAGGTTTCGGCAGATCGGGCAGCTTGAACGCCGTGCCGCCGCCGCTCTCCGGCCGCCGCCCCGTGCGCATCATGTGCAGCAGCTCGGGCCCCCGCGCCGCCAGCCGCCGCTCCGCCAGCAGGCCCAGGCCCCAGTAGCACAGCGCGCCCGTCGCCGGCCCGGCCGCGACGCCCCACCAGCCGTACAGCAGGGCCGCCACGACGGCAGGCGCACCCGTCAGGGCCACGAGCAGCATCGTCAGATAGGCCAAGCCCGTCAGGGCTCCGTCGTCCTCGCTCGTGCGCAGCGGATTGCCGCCGCGCCGTTGCGGATCGGTGCCGGGCACCAGCGCGTACACCGAGATGAGCGGCACCAGCCCCGCCGCGCCGCCCAGCAGCGCCGCCACGCTCGCCAGGATCAGCGGCCACGGACCGCCCGTGACCAGCGTCAACGCCACCGCCAGGAGCACCGCGACCGGGCCCACGGTCACCAGCCAGGCCCGCTGTCTGCCGCGCACGTCGGACGCGCCGGGCGTCATGAGCGTGAGCCAGAGCGCGGTGCCGTCGGTGCCGTAGAGGTTGGCGGTCATGGCCGCGGCCATCACGATGAAGATCGGCGCCGCCCACGGCAGCATGCCCGTCCAGCCGAGCGCGAGCGGCGCGCCCGCGAAGAACACCCCGTAGGCCAGCGCGAACGTGAGCTGGTGGTTGCGTACCAGGTCGCGCGACCACGTACGCAGCTCCTTGGCCACCACCGCCTCCTGCGCGGTGGTGGCCCGCATCGGACGGCGGCCCCGCGTCGAGGGCCGGTCCGCGCCCGTCCGCCCGGCCAGCAGCGCCGCCCACGCCGCGAGCAGCAGCACGATCAGCACCGCCATCGCCGGCAGCGCCAGGTACTCACCCTGTACGGCGAGCAGCCCCCACCCCGACGGCAGATAACGCACGAACGCCGGGATCCGGCCGCCCTGGCCGAAGGCCACCGCGAACACCCACGCCTGGCCCAGGAACGCCAGCACCGCCCCGTTGATCAGCCCCGCGCCGATCGCCCCGACCCTGGACCGCAGCGCGATGCCCAGCAGCCCCACGGCCACCTTCGACAGCAGCACGAAGATCGCCAGCTGCAGCACCATCGCGGGCACCGCCACCAGCACGTTCCCCGGTGAGGCCGCGAAGACGAGCCCCGCCAGGGCGACCAGGCTGATCACCGGCGCCACGCCCACGAACGCCGACACCAGCAGCCCCGCCGCCATCCGCCACGCGGGCAGCCCCAGCGGCGCGAAGAACTCCGGCCGCAGCGTCTCGTCGCCGCCGCCGGAGAAGACCGGGCCGATGATCCAGCCGAGCATCCACACGGCGTAGGCGGCGGCCAGCCAGTCGCCGTCCTGGAAGGCGAGGTAGATCGTGCCGGCCGCGAGCAGGAGCCCGAGAACGCCGCCCGAGGCCATCATGCCGCCGCGCTGGCCCTTGGTGGAGTGGCGCAGAACGGCGATCTTCATCCTGACCAGGGTCAGCGCTACAGCCATGACAGCCCCTTGGTGCCGGTGGAGTCCGCGCCGACCAGCTCCACGAACCTGTCCTCGAGCGTGGCCGCCCCGCGTACCTCGTCGAGCGGGCCCGCCGCCGCCACCCGGCCCTTGTCGATCACGCCCACGTGGTCGCAGAGCTGCTCGACCAGCGCCATCACGTGGCTGGACAGCACGATCGAGCCGCCACCCGCCACGAAGCCGCGCAGGATCACCTTGATCGTCGCCGCCGACACCGGGTCCACCGCCTCGAACGGCTCGTCCAGGACCAGCAGCCTGGGCGCGTGCAGCAGCGCCGTGGCCAGGCCGATCTTCTTGCGCATGCCGGTCGAGTACTCGATCACGAGCGTCTTCTCGGCCTCGTCCAGCTCCAGCACCGACAGCAGCTCCTCGGCCCGCTCGGCCACCACCTCCTTGCTCAGGCCCCTGAGCAGGCCGAGGTACGTGAGCACCTCGCGCCCGGTGAGCCGCTCTGGCATGGCCAGCCCGTCGGGCAGCACGCCCACGAGCTGCTTGGCCCGCGCCGGGTCCGACCACACGTCGGCGCCGAAGATCCGCGCCGTGCCGCCGTCGGGTCTGAGCAGGCCGACGGCCATGGACAGCGTGGTCGTCTTGCCCGCGCCGTTCTGTCCGACCAGGCCGTAGAAGGAGCCCTGGGGAACGGTGAGGTCCACGTGGTCGACGGCGATCTTCTCGCCGAACGTCTTGGCCAGGCCGCTGATCTCTAAGGCTGCTGCTGTCAAGGCTTTCTCCTGGTGGCGAGCGTGAAGGTGGTGACGAGCTCGCGGGCGAGCAGGTCGAGGTCGAGGTCGGGCTCATGGACGATGCGCGACGGCACGGCGTCGACGGCGCCCCGGATGGTGATGGCCATGCTGCGCTTGTCGAAGTCGCGGAACTCGCCGGTCTGCCGGCCCCAGTCGAGGACCTTCTCCAGGTCCGTGATGGCGACCTCGGCCTGCTCCGCGTACGGCCCAGGGCCGCCCTCCTCGCCCGGCATGTGCGTGATGATCTCCATCAGGGCCAGGAGCGGCGTGCGGTGCTCGCGCATGAAGTCGAGGTTGCTCTCGAGGTAGGCGCGCAGGGCCTCGGTCGCGGTGGGCTGCGCGAGGATCCGGGGGACCATCATGTCCGTGGCCAGCCTGGCGACCTCGGCGACGACCGCCTCGATGAGCTGTTTCTTGCCGCCGAAGTGGTACGAGATCACGCCGGTGCTGATCTTCGCCTGCTTGGCGATCCGGGCCAGGGTGGTGTGCGCGTACCCCTGCTCGGCCAGCACCTCGATGGCGCACGCGATGATCTGGGCCCTGCGGGCCTCTTCGATGAACGTGCGACTTCCTGACGTCACATTCAGAACTTTAAACAGTCATTCAAATTTTTGGAAGGCCTTTCAATGGCGTCCAAAAGCCGTAGGGCGCGTGTCAGGAGCGTAGGCGCAGCCCGCGGGGTGTGGGGTGGAACCCGGCCGACTCCAGGGCAGCCGCCAGCGGTGAATCGATGATGGAGGCGCCGTCGGCCCGCTCCACGGTCAGCTTCCCGAGTGCGCCGTCCCGCACGGCCAGCGCGAGCGCGTCGACGGCGGGCTGCAGCCGCTCGTCGTCAGCGAACGACAGCAGCGTCTTGCCGCCTCGCTCGACGTAGAGCACCAGGTGGCCGTCCACGAGCACGACCAGCGACCCGGCCTTCCTGCCCGGCTTGTGCCCAAGGTCGCCCGGGTGCTGCGGCCAGGGGAGCGCGGCGCCGTACGGGCTGGCGGGGTCGGCGGCAGCCAGCACCACGGCCCGGGACCGTGCGTTCTCCTGATGTGCGGCCGGCGCGATGCCAGGCGCCATGGCGCGCATCCGGTCGACCGCTCCCGGCAGCGCGAACTGCGCGCCTCCCAGCCCCTCGACGAAGTAGCCCCGGCGGCACCGCCCGCTCTCCTCGTACGCACGCAAGACCTGGTAGACGGGGGTGAACCCGCCGGGCAGCCGTTCGGACGTCACCGCGCCCCTGGTCACCACGCCGTGCCGCTCCAGCAGCACCTCGGCCTGAGCGTGGGCCCGCTGGGTCGCGTCGGCGGCGGGCGCGGGCAGCAGCCACCATCGGCCGCCCACGGTGGGAGGGCCGCTCCTGCTCGGCAGCACGGCCCGGCGCCTGCGCGTGGTGGCGGGCCGGTGCGCGGGACGGCCGGTGCCGAGCGTGGCCCGCAACGGGGCCAGCGTGTCACCGGAGACCCGCCCCGCCCACACCAGGTCCCACAGCGCCGCGGCCAGCGTCGCGTCGTCCAGCGAGCCGAGCTGGTCGGAGATGCCCCGGAAGAACAGCGCGCCGCCCCCGCCGAGCAGCTCGAGCACCTGCTCGTGCAGGGGCGTCATCGTGATCTCGGCGGGCTCGGGGAGCAGCAGCGGCGCGGTGTCGGCGTAGTAGAGCGACACCCATCCATCGCCACCGGGCAGCGACCCCTGACCCGCCCACATCACCTCGCCCGACGAGGTCAGCTCGTCGAGCAGCGCCGGGTGGTAGCCGGGCACTCGCGAGGGCAGCACCAGCGTCTCCAGCGCGGACGCGGGCACCGCGGCCCCCTGGAGCTGCTCGATCGAGCGGACCAGCGCGTCCATGGCCCGGGCCGCCTCGCTCGCCCCCCGGCCGGCCGCCGCGCCGCTTGAGCCGGTGATGCCGTGCCAGGCGGGCAGGAACCGGGCGAGGGTCTCCGGCGCGACCGGTTCGACCTCCTTGCGCAGCCTCGCCAGCGACCTGCGGCGCAACATCCGCAGGACGCCGGCGTCGCACCACTCCTCGCCCCGCCCACCGGGCCGGAACTCGCCGTTCACGACCCGCCCGGACGAGG
>NZ_JBFAMX010000158.1:0-19892 GCF_040659615.1 Nonomuraea sp. NPDC049784 | reverse complement strand
CCGAGCCCCTGGCGAGGGCCGCGATCGAGGCGGGCGCGGGCGTCGCCGCGGTCGCGCTGCTCGGCGAGGTGCTCATGGTCCTGGGCGACGCGGACTCGGCGCTGGCGACACTGCGGCGGGCGGCTCGCGACGCGGTCACCGAGGCCGATCGCGCCCAGTACGCCTTCAGCCTGGGCATCAACCTGGCATGGGCGGGCGCGGACGCCGGGGCGTGCGAGGTGCTCGACATGGCCACGCGGACGCTGACCGAACCCGCCTGGCTCCAGGAGGCCCACGTCTACCGGGCCGTGACCGACTGCTTCGCCGGCCGGCTGACCGGGGCGGCGCGGTCGCTGGCACGAGCTCGCATGTACGGGCCGATGTCGGTGCGCGCCGACGCGCACGCGGCGTCCATGGAGGCGTGGGTCGCGGCGTACTCGGGGCGTGCCGAGTCCAGCCTGGCCATCGCCGGGCGGACGCTGCCCGTCCTGGAGAGCTGGCGGGACGAGGCGCCGCACGCGCTGCCGAGCTTCCTGGACGCGCTCTGTGCCGCGCAGGCGTTCTCCGGGCGGCTGGACGCAGCCGCCAGGACCGCGGAGCAGGGGATGGAGCTGCCGGCGGCCGAGCTCTCCGTGTCGGGGTTCGCGGCCTACCGGGCGATGGTCAGCCGGTTGCGCGGGGACGTCGCGGGCGCGCTGCGCTGGTGCGGGGACGACCTGGCCAGGATGCCCGCCCGGGAGCCGTACCTGGGGCGGGTGCTGGCCGAGCAGGCGCACGCGCTGGCTCTGCTGGGCCGTACGACGCAGGCTCGGGAGGTGCTGGCGGAGTCCTGGGCGCCGGCGTCCAGGTGGGCGTTCACCCGGCAGCACGCGATGCAGGCCGCGGTGTGGGTGGCCGCGGTGGACGGCGACCTGGACGGGGCGGTACGGCTCTGCCTGGAGGCCGTGGACCACGCGGAGAAGCACGAGCTGCACGGCAACATGATGTTCGCTCTGCACGACCTGGTGCGGCTGGGAGTTTCGGCGGCGGACCGGCTTTCCGCGCTGACGGATCGGGTGGACGGGCCTCTGGTCAGGCTTCTGTCCAGGCACGCGCGGGCCGCCGGCGACCCGGCTTCGCTGGGGGCGGTGGCCGGGGAGTTCGAGCGGCTGGGGCTGCTGCTTTTCGCGGCCGAGGCCACGGCGCAGGAGGCGGCGGCGTACCGGGACGCGGGTCGCGGCACGCTGGCCAGGGGCGCGCAGACCAGGGCGTGGGCGCTGTCCAAGCGCTGCCCGGGTGTGTCGACTCCGGCGCTGGTGGAACTGGCCACGCCTGAGCTCACGCCGCGCCAGCGGGAGATCGTCCAGCTCGCGGCGGCCGGTCTGACGAACCGCCAGATCGCCGACCGGCTGACGTTGTCCACACGTACGGCCGCCAATCACCTGCAGGCGGCGTACGACAAGCTGGGCGTGAACGACCGCACGCAGGTGGGCCGGCTGCTGGCGTCTCTTTAGATCAGCTTCAGCAGGCCGTCGTACAGGGTCTGCCGCTCGTCCTCGGAGAGGATCTCGTACGGCGCGGCGGCCCGTAGGTTGGTGTCCGCCTCGATCCGGGCATGGACGGGCCCGTCCCGCAGGCCGACGATCTCGGCCGCGGACAGGCCCTCCGCCTGCCAGGCCGCGGCGTGCGCGTCGGCTCGGTGGTATCGGAGTGCGGCGAGCCGGTTGAACAGCAGCACCCCGGGCGCGGCCCCGTCGGGCTCGTAGGGGGGCGCCATCAGCGCCAGCGCGCCTCCCGGCACGCGTTCGGCATGATCGAGCACCCTGCCCGCCAGCCGGGCCAGCCCGGGCAGGTCGTGGCCGGCCCAGATCCGCTCGACCACGGCGCCGTGCACGTCGTACAGGCGCCGGATGAACTCCAGCCCCGCTGCCGTCACACTCAGCACCCCATCACCGTCCTCGGTCAGGGTCCCTTCGCGGAGGTGCTCCTGGATGAGGGACTCGCGCCCGTCGGCGTCTCCGTACCGGTAGATCGTGCTGAGGTCGGTTCGGGTCAGGGACCGGAGGGGCACCGTGAACCGCAGGTCGGGCAGGAACCCCGGGCTCATGCCGGAGGTCTCGGGCAATTCGGTGACCGCCCTGCGAGCCGAGGCGTGCACGTTGACGTGGGCCGCGTCGATGGCGGGCGCGATCGCCGCCGCATATCCAGACAGTTCCTGAAATTTCGGCATCGGCCGCCATTATGCCCTTCGCGTAGGGTGCAACGATGAGTTTTCGCCGCCCGCCGCCTCTGTACATGTAGACAGTCCACGCACGGCGCGGGCCGGTGTTCGGTGACATCCAAGCGTCGCGGGCATCGCGCGGTGCGGACTGCCGCCGGCGATTGATGGCATCGGTGCCGATCGGAGGGCGGTTGTTGGGCAGGGTTGACGACGACGCGGCCGTGGCGGCGGCGCGGGCGGGCGACGAGGCCGCGTTCGCGACGCTGTTCGAGCGTCATCGGCGGGAGCTGCGGGTGCACTGCTACCGGATGCTGGGCTCGTTCGACGAGGCGGAGGATCTGGTGCAGGAGACGTTTCTGCACGCCTGGAAAGGTCTCGGCGGCTTCGAGGGGCGCTCGACGTTGCGGGCCTGGCTGTACCGGATCGCCACGAACGCGTGCCTGGACGCTCTCGACGGCCGGGCCAGGCGGGTGCTCCCGCACCACCTGACGGCGCCGTCGGATCCGAGCTCCGGGCCGGTTCCTCGTACCGACATCGCATGGTTGCAGCCGTTTCCGGATCGGCTGTGGGAGCCGGTCGAGCCGAGCGAGGCGGAGCCGGACTCCGCGGCGGTCGCCAAGGAGACGATCGAGCTGGCGTTCCTGGCCGCGATCCAGCATCTGCCGCCCCGCCAGCGGGCGGTGCTGATCTTGCGCGACGTGCTCGGCTGGTCCTCGAAGCAGGCCGCGACGCTGCTCGACGGCAGCGTGGCCTCGGTCAACAGCGCTCTGCAGCGGGCCCGCGCGACGCTGAGGGAGCACCTGCCAGAGCGCCGCCTGGAATGGGCGCAGTCGCCGGAGACCAGCGAGCAGGAGCGGGCGGTGCTGCGGCGGTACATGGACGCGGTCGAACGGGCCGACCTCGCCGCGGTGGCCGACCTGCTGGCTCAGGAGGTCCGGACGACGATGCCGCCGTGGCCGATCTGGTTTCAGGGGCGCGACCAGGTCATGGCCGCGCTCGCGGCGAGCTGGGACGTCGGCTCGCCGGACTATGTCGGCCGGTTTCGCATGGTACCCATCCGCGCCAACGGGCAGCCGGCGGTGGCGTCCTACGTCCGGGGTCTCGACGATCTCGCCTATCACGCCTTCGCGATCGGTGTGCTCCGGATCGAGGACGGTCACATCGCGGAGATCACCGCCTTCCACGACACCGGCCTGTTCCCGGCGTTCGACCTGCCGGTGGAGCACCGATGAGTTTTCCCGCGATCCGCCGTCACGACAGAGGTCAACCACATCGATCTCGACGGAGGTAGATCATGGGCAAGGTCCTGTATTCGGCCACCATGTCGCTGGACGGCTTCATCGCCGGCCCGGCTGGTGACATGTCCTGGCTCACCGAGCACATCGGGCCCAACCCGATGGTGGAAGAGGTGATCGCCGAGATCGGCTCGCTTCTCGTCGGCAACCGCACCTTCCGCGGCGACGATCCGCACAAGGGCACGGACAAGGAAGGCAAGCCGTTCGGCGGGGGGTGGAGCGGGCCGCAGTTCGTGCTCACCCACGACGCCCCGGCCACGCCGGTGCCGGGTGTCACCTTCGTCGGTGACCTCGGCGAAGGCGTCGCGGCGGCCAAGGCAGCCGCAGGCGACAAGTACGTCAACCTCCTCGGCGCCGACGTCGCCCGGCAGTGCATCGACGCGGGCTTGCTCGACGAGATCCTCGTGTTCATCGCGCCGGTCCTGCTCGGCGATGGCGTCCGGTTGTTCGGCCACCCGGGTGGGACCAACGTCAAGCTCGAACGCATTCGCCTGGCTGAAGCACCGAATGCGACGTGCCTCTGGCTACGCGTCGTCCGATGAGCCCTCATCGCCCTCCGCGAGCCGGGATCACGCCGCCGCGGCCGCCGGCTCGCGGCGTGGGACGAGGCGGTTGCGCACCCAACTCGCGGCAGCGGCGGCAGGCCAGAACCGGGAGGCCAGGTTCCGCGCGTCGATGCCGATCCGGGTGGCCGGGACCATCAGCGAGGCGGCCGCCGCGACGTTGTCCTGCCTGGAGTCGACCAGAGTGCGGTGCTCGGCCTCGTAGCGGGCGAAGGCCGCCTGAGGGTCGCCGGGCGAGGCCGCCAGCTCCTTGGCCAGGGTGTAGGCGCCGGACATGGCCAGCGTGGAGCCGTCGCCGAACAGCGACACCGAGGAGGCGGCGTCGCCCAGCAGCGCCACACGGCCGTTGTGCCAGCAATCGATGCGCACCTGGCTGACCGAGTCGAACCACAGGTCCTCGGCGGCCCGGGCCCGCTCCAGCAGCTCCGGCACCTGCCAGCCGGCGCCGGCGTAGGCGTCGCCGAGGATGCGCTTGTGCTGCTCGGTGTCGCGGTGGTCGAAGCCGTCGACGGCCGGGCCGCGGAAGATGAAGGCGGCCAGGGCGCGGCCGCGGACCGGGTGGATGGCGACCATGCGGCCGGGCGAGTTGTAGATGACCACCTCGCTCCGCCGCTCGGCCGGGCCGTCCAGCGGCATCGTGGCGACGTAGAGGCCCATGTGGCGGACGAAGGCGCTCTCGGGGCCGAAGGCCAGCCGGCGCGTCATCGAGTGCAGCCCATCGGCACCGACCACCAGGTCGAACCGGCGCGGCGCGGCCTTCTCGAAGGTGACCTCGACACCCGTGTCGTCCTGGCTGATCGCGGTCATCGTGTCGCCGAACAGGTACTCGGCCGAGTCGCGACCGGCCTTGTACAGGATGGTCGCCAGGTCGGTGCGGGTCACCTCGACCTCGCGGCTTCCACTGGCCCGCTGCATGGCCCGGGTGTTGACGCCGCCCACCCGCCGGCCCGCGTCGTTGACGAAGGCCATCCCGGTCGCGGTGGTGGCGGCGTCGCGCAGCCTGTCCATCACACCCATGCGCTCGGCCACCTCGACGGCCGGGCCGCGGACGTCGACCGGGCTGCCGCTGGAGCGCAGCCCGGCCGCGCGCTCGACGACGGTGGGGCGGAAGCCCTGCTCGGCCAGCCAGTACGCCAGGGTGCTGCCGGCGATGCCGGCTCCGGAGATCAGAACCGTGGGGGACATCTCGTGCTCCTCTCGTCTTGTGACGGCACTAAACTTATGACTTATTTAGAAATTTAGTCAACAGATATAGTCTAGTTGACTAAATCTGAAATCTGGTCATAATGCTGGTGTGAGCGAACGACTCCGGGATCCCGACCAGCGGGCCGAGCGCGGGACGCGCATTCTCGACACGGCCGCCGACCTGCTCCTGCGCCACGGCTACAGACGAGTGACCATCGACGACGTGGCCGCCAGCGCCGGCATCGGCAAGGGCACCGTCTACCTGCACTGGAAGACCCGCGATCAGCTCTTCGGCGCCGTCCTCACGCGCGAGGTCGGCTCAGCGATCGAACAGGTACGGCAGGCCCTGCTGGAGGATCCGCAGGCGTGCCGGCTGCACCGCTTCGCCCGCGCCTACTTCCTGGCCATCACGTCCAGACCGCTGCTGCTGGGCTTCCTCCTGGCCGACCCCGAGCTGCTCGGCAAGCTCACCGGCTCCCCCGATCGCGAGGAACGGCACGCCAAGATGGGACGCGGCTACCTGGAACTGCTCGCCGGGCAGTGCCTGCTCCGCGCCGACCTGGACGTGGACCAGCTCGGCTACGCCTACCAGGCGACCTTCGAGGGTTTCCTGCGGGCGGAGGCCGGCGCCCCGGCGGACGGCCGGGAGCAGCGGGCCGACCTGCTCGCCGTCACGGTGCGGCGGGCGTTCGAGAGCGATACGGCGCCCTCCGACGCCGCGCTGCGCGACCTCGCCACCGCCGTCGCAACCCTGTTCGGTGACGTGGTCGACGCCGACCGCGCCGAAGCCGGCATCCCCAGCGCCTGATCTGAGCCCGGCTGGTTGTGCCTGGCCTCCACGAGCCGATGCGCTGCGGGAAGGTCTAGCCGTACGGGCCGCCGTTTGAAGCCGGGCGCACGGCGGCGGCGAGGTCGTCGGCGAGCCGGTCTATCTCGTCGGCGTGCAGGGGCGAGACGGTCAGGCGCAGGGCGGGCGGCGTGCCGATGCGGTTGCGCGCGCCGGGCGCGGCGGCCCAGCCGCGGGCCAGCAGGCGGGTGATCGCGGTGGCCTCGTCCGCGACGGGGACCCACACGTTGAGCCCGCTGCGCCCGTGCGCGCGGATGCCGCGTCCGAGCAGCGCCGTCACCAGGCCGTCCCGGCGCCGCCCGTACGAGGCCGCCACCGCCGCCGTGTCCACCGCGTCCGTCCGCCAGAGATAGGCGACGGCGCGCTGCAGCAGGTGGCTGACCCAGCCCGCGGCGAGCCGCTGGCGGCCGCGCAGCCGATCGAGCGTGACCGGATCTCCGGTGATCAGGGCGACGCGGAGGTCGGGGCTGAACGCCTTGGCCGTCGAGCGCATGAGCACCCAGCGCCGCGTGACACCCGCCAGGGAGTGCAAGGGAAGGTCCACGAAGCCGGAGCCGTGGTCGTCCTCGACGAGCAGCACCTCCGGGTACGCCGCCAGCAACTCGCGCAGCACATGCGCGCGTTCGCCGGAGACGGCGGCGCCGGTCGGGTTCTGGGCGCGGGCCGTGATCACCACGGCGCGGACACCTGCGCGCAGGGCCCGGCCGAGCTCCGCGGGCAGGGGGCCTTCGTCGTCGAGCCGCATCGGCACGGGACGCAACCCCATGACGGCGACCAGATCGAGCAGGGCCGTCCAGCCGGGATCCTCCACGGCCACCGCGTCGCCGGGGCGCAGGCAGGCGGCCAGCACGCGTTCGGCCGCGTCGAGGGTGCCGGAGGTGACCGCCACCGGCGCGGCCGGGATGCCGTCCGCGCGCATGCGCTCCCCGGCCAGGATGAGCAGTTCCTCGTCGTCACCTGTGCCGTACATGGCGGGCCGCTCCTCGTGCGCGCGGGCCGCGGCGGCGAGGGCGTCCCCGAGCGGCGGCAGGAGGGCCGGATCGGGGTTGCCCTTGGACAGGTCGCGCACGCCCGGGGGCACCTCGATGCGGATCTCCTCCCGGAACGTGCTCGCCGGTCGCGGCCTGACCCGGGTGCCCCGCCGCCCGGCGGTCTCGATGACGCCCCGCTCGCGCAGCAGCCGGTACGCGGCCGCCGCCGTGCCGGCGCTGACCCCGGCGCCGGTGGCCAGCTCGCGCACAGGAGGGAGCATCGCGCCTGGTGGCAGCCGCCCCTCGGACACGGCGAGCTCGACCCCGGCCGCTATCTCGCTGGCCGTCCCACCGCCAATCAGGTATTTTTCTGGCACAAACTACATTATGTACTAATACAAAGAGGCACGAGTGCTCATTCATCCTTGGGACGCGGCACATGACGGCGACGAATGGCGGACCTGGCTGCGTACGCGCGACTTCGGCCAGCTCGCCGTCAACGGCGTGGACGGCGGACCGCCGATCGTGGTGCCGACGCATTTCCTGTTCGACGGCGACAAGGAGGTCCTGCTCCACCTGGCCAGGCCCAACCCGATCTGGGCGGCCCTGGAGGCCAACCCGGTGACGGTGGTGAGCGTGCACGACGACTACGCCTACATCCCCTCGACCTGGCGCTCCGACTCCCCCGATGAGGGCGTGCCGACCAGCTACTACGCCTCGGTGCAGCTCACCTGCCGGGCGCGGATCGTGGACGACAAGGAGGGCAAGGCCGACATCCTGCGCCGCCAGCTGGCCCACCACCAACCCGACGGCGGGTACGGCGAGATGGCCGCGGACGCGGGGCCGTACCGCAGGATGTTGTCGGCGATCCGGGGGCTGCGGCTGGAGGTGGTGGGTGCGCGGGGCAAGTTCAAGTACGACGACCATCGGCCGGTCGAGTTCCGTGAGCGGATCAGGGAACGGCTCGCCGACCGGGGCCTGCCGGGGGACGAGGGCGCGAAGGCACAGCTGGCCAGGCGAATGACCCGCTCGACCAGCTGACCGCTTGCGATGCCAGCAATTTCAGTTTAGTCTGAAATTGCTGGGCAAGATGGTGAACGTTAGGATGACCGCATGAGCACGCAGGACGGCCCCGACCGCGAGCGGGTGCTCGCGTGGGTCGAGCGGGTGGCGGCGTTCGTCTCTCAGGAGTGGGGCCTCGCCCCGATCACGGGCCGCGTCCTGGGCTGGCTCATGGCCTGCGACCCGCCGGCGCAGACCGCGAGCGACATCGCCGAGGCCATCGGCGCGAGCCGCGCGTCGCTGACGACGAACATGCACCTCCTGACGTCCATCAAATTGATCCGGCGGTTCCGCAAGCCCGGGGAGCGGAACGTCTACTACCAGATAGAGGACGACGCCTGGTCCAAGGTCATCCGGCAGAAGCTCGCCGCGTTCACCGCGTTCGACGAGCTGGCGGCGGAGGGCATGCGGCTCGGCTGGACCGACGAGGCGCAGACCAGGCGCATCGAGTCGGCCAGGACCGCCATCGCCGGCCTTGCCAAGGTCCTCGACCAGGCCTCCGACTGAACCCCTGAGCGGACGCGGCGGGCTTCCGGGCCGCGCCGCGATCCCGCCATGCCTTCTCAGAAGGAAACACCCATGGACGACTTGATCTCGGTCGCCGCGCTGACGAAGTCGTACGGCGCGACCCGCGCACTCGACGGGCTCGACCTGTCCGTACGCGCCGGCGAGGTGCACGGCTTCCTCGGCCCGAACGGCGCGGGAAAGTCCACGACCATCCGCATCCTCCTCGGTCTCATCCGGGCCACCTCCGGCACGGTCAGGCTGCTCGGCGGCGACCCGTGGCGGCAGGCCACCGAGCTGCACCGGCGCCTGGCGTACGTGCCGGGCGACGTGACCCTGTGGCCCGCGCTCACCGGAGGCGAGGTGATCGACCTGCTCGGCCGGGCGAGAGGCGGACTCGACCAGCGACGCCGCGCCGAGCTGATGAACAGGTTCGAGCTCGACCCGCGCAAGAAGACCCGCACCTACTCCAAGGGCAACCGCCAGAAGGTCGCGCTGGTCGCCGCGCTCTCCTCCCGGGCCGAGCTGCTGATCCTCGACGAACCGACCTCGGGCCTCGACCCGCTGATGGAGGATGCCTTCCGTACGAGCGTGGCGGAGGAGAAGCGCGGGGGCCGCACGGTCCTGCTGTCCAGCCACCTGCTCTCCGAGGTCGAGGCTCTGTGCGACCGGGTCACCATCATCCGCGCGGGGCGCGCCGTGGAGTCGGGCACCCTCTCCGACCTGCGCCACCTCACCCGTACCTCGATCACCGCCGACCTGGCGGGCTCCCCCGGCTCCGTTCGCGACCTCCCCGGCGTACACGACGTGCGGGTCGAGAACGGCCGCCTCACCTGCCAGGCCGACTCCGACGCGCTCGACAGGCTGCTCGCCCGCCTGTCCGCCATCGGCGTACGCGGCCTGACCTGCAGCCCGCCGAGCCTGGAAGAGCTGTTCCTGCGTCACTACCAGGGGGCTGCGCGATGACCCTGCTGCTCAAGCTGGCGGTCCGCGGGGAACGCGTGCGCTCGGCCGTCTGGATCCTCGTCATCGTCATGCTCGGCGCCGGCCTGGTCTCCTATATCCAGGGCTATTTCCCCACCCAGGAGGCGCTGCGCACGTACGCGCGGGTGATCTCCGGCAACCCGATCTTCCTCGGCCTCGGCGGCCCCGTGACCGAGCCCTCGATCGGCGCGATGGCGGCCTGGCGGAGCGGCGGGCTGCTCTTCCTGCTGACCGCCTGGATGGCCTTGACCATCGTCATCAGGCATACCAGGGCGGAGGAGGAGTCCGGGCGGCAGGAGCTGATGCTGTCCGGCGTGATAGGGCGGGCCGCGCCGCTCACCGCGGCCCTCGTCACCGCCGCCGTCGCCGCGCTGCTCGCCGGAGCGCTCACCTCGGCCGTGCTCATCACGATCGCCATGGAGGCGGCCGGATCGCTCGCGTACGGGGCCGCGATCACTGCGGCGGGCTGGGTCTTCGCCACGGTGGGTGCGGTGACCTCGCAGCTCGCGCGGACCACGCGTACCGCGACCAGCCTCGGGCTGCTCGTGCTCGGCGTGTCCTACGTGCTGCGCTACGCCGGCGACGCCTCCGGCGTGAGCTTGCTGACGTGGGTGTCGCCGCTGGGCTGGAGCCACCTGGTGCGCCCCTACGCGGCCGACCGGTGGTGGGCGCTGATCGTGTCGCTGCTGGTGACCGCTGTCCTGCTGGTGCTCGCGTACGGACTGTCCGCGCGTCGCGACCTGGACTCCGGTCTGCTTCCCGTACGCCCCGGGCCGGCCGCGGGGCCGTACCTGAAGGGGGCGTTCAGCCTGGCCTGGCGGCTGCAGCGCGGCATGCTGGTGAAGTGGGCCGTGGGCGTGACGGTGGCCGCGGCGCTCTTCTCTAGCCTCAGCAACGTCGCGCCCCGCCTCGCGGAGCAGCCGGGGCGGGTCCTGGACGCGTTCATCCAGCGGTACGGAGGGCCGTCGGGGGATCCGGTGGACGCGTACCTGTGGATCATCGTGCTCCTGCTGGCGTACACGGTCGCGCTCTACCCCGTGCTCGCCACGCTCAGGCTGCACCAGGAGGAGTACTCCGGCCACGCGGAGGCCCTGCTGTCCACCGCGGTGAGCCGGCTCCGCTGGGCGGCGGCTCACCTGGTCGTGGGCGCGCTCGGCACGCTGGTGCTGCTGGCCCTCGGCGGGTTCGTCACGGGGCTGGTCTACTCGCTGGCCATGGACGAACCCGCGGTGGGCAGGATGACGTCGGCCGCGCTCGAGCACGTGCCGGCGGCCTGGCTCGTGGGGGCGGTCGCCGCCTTCGCCGTGGGGGTGCTGCCGCGGGTGTCGGTGGCGCTGTCGTGGACGGTCTGGGGCGTGGTGATCGTGGCCGGTGACCTGGTGGGGCCGCTGATCGGGCTGTGGGGGTGGAGCCGGATCGAGCCGTTCCACTACACGCCCAACACGGTGTCGGGAGAGCCGTTCAGCGTGGCGCCACTGGCCGTGATCCTGGCGCTGGCCGCGCTGCTCACCACCGCGGCGCTGATCCGCCTGCGCAACCGCGACCTGGGCTGACATGACGTACGGCGTCCCTGACGGTTGATGTCCGATCGTCACTAGTGGGCGCGGCCGGGAAACCGGAAGAGTAGGCCACATGCTCACAGACGAGGACGCGTACTCCGTGCTCAGAAGCCGGGACGGCCGTTTCGACGGCCGGTTCTTCGTCGCCGTCGTGACCACCGGCATCTACTGCCGCCCCAGTTGCCCGGCCGCGCTGCCCAAACGCCAGAACGTGCGCTTCTACCCATCCTCCGCGGCCGCCCTGGAAGCGGGCTTCCGCGCCTGTAAACGCTGCCGGCCCGACACCACCCCCGGCTCCCCCGAGTGGAACGTCCGGGCGGACGTGGTGGGCCGTGCGATGCAACTGATCGCCGACGGCCTCGTGGACCGCGAAGGAGTCGGCGGCCTGGCCGCCCGGCTCGGCTACAGCGAACGCCAGCTGCACCGGCAGCTCACGGCCGACCTGGGCGCCGGCCCGCAGGCCCTGGCCCGGGCCCAGCGAGCGGCCAACGCCAGGACGCTCCTGGAGACCACGGATCTGCCCGCGAGCGAGATAGCGTTCGCGGCCGGCTTCTCCACAATCCGCCAGTTCAACGACACCATGCGGAAGTTCTACGGCGTGACGCCCACCGCCCTGCGGGGCGCCCGCTCCACCGGCCGTCCCCCGGGCGCGCTGCGCCTGCGCCTCGCCTACCGCCCGCCTCTGGACCTGACGACCCTGTTCGCCTACCTCGCCGCCCGAGCGCTGCCCGGCCTGGAGGACGCCACCGCCGGCTACTACCGCCGCTGCCTGAACCTCCCCCACGGCCTGGGCCTGGTCACCCTACGCCCCGCGGACTCGTACGTCTCCTGCGAACTGCACCTGGAGGACCTGAAGGACCTCTCGGCGGCGGTACGCCGCTGCCGCCGCCTCTTGGACCTCGACGCCGACCCGCGTGACATCACCGATCACCTCACCCGCGACCCTCTCCTGGCTCCCGCGGTGGCAGCGGGTCCGGGCCGACGAGTGCCCGGCCATGTGGACGCGGCGGAGATGGCCGTACGCGCGATCCTGAACGAGGAGACGACCACCGGCAGAGCCCTCCTCACGCGCCTGGTCCACGCCTATGGCACCCCGCTGTCCCGACTATCACCACCGGTGGATCCGACCGCCCTGGGCGGCGTCACCCATGCCTTCCCACGCATGGAGGCGCTGGCGGATTCGGACGCGCCGGCTCCGGTGACCGCCCTGGCCCGGGCGTTGCTCACCGGCGTTCTCCACCTCGGCCCGGAAACCGGCCGCGACCAGATCGAACGCGAGCTCCTTGCCATACCGGGCGTGGGCGCGGAAGCGGTGCCCCGGATCCGTATGCGGGCCCTCGGCGACCCCGACGTCTTCCTCCCCGCGGAACCAGCCGTACAGGAGGGGCTACGGCACCTGGGACTCACGGCGGAGCACGCGCGACGCTGGCGGCCGTGGCGCTCGTACGCGATGCAGCACCTGAGCGCGACGTTCACCGAACGTTGAGCGCCACACCTCACGATTCCGCCGTCCAAAGGAACCCCTCGTTTCGTGTCGACCTACCTGTCCCTCCTCAAACGCAGGCGCGACTTCCGCAGCCTGTGGCTGGGCGCGTCCGTCTCCGTGATGGGCGACAGCATGACGTTCGTCGCCCTCTCCTGGCTCGTCCTGGCCCAGCCGGACGGAACGGCGAACCTGGGCATCCTGGCCGTCTGTTACACCGCCCCTGTCCTGGTCGGCGGCCTGGTGGCGGGCCCGCTGCTCGATCGGTTGGACAAGCGGACAGCCCTGATCGCCGACAGCGTCCTGCGCGGCGTCGCGGTCGGATCCATCCCCTTCGCCGCAGCCGTCGCGACCGTGCCGACCTGGCTCCCCTTCCTCGTCGCCGCCCTCTACGGCCTGCTGAAAATGCTCCCCATGGCCGCCGTCCCAGCCGCCATCCCTGACCTGGTCGCCCCGGAGGAACGCGACGCCGCCAACGCGCTGGAATCCGTGAGCTACTCCTTGTCGGGAATCATGGGCTTCACCTTGGCCGCTCCTCTCCTGGAGACCGTCGGCCCGGCGAACATCCTGGCCCTGGACGCCGTCACCTACGCCTGCTTCGCCACGGCCGTGGCCCTGATCCGTCACCCCCTACGCCCCCATGAAAGGCCAGAAGCCGGGACAGCCCCCAAGACGGTCTTCCGCGACAAGGTGCTCATCAGCACCACGCTGGCCTTCATGGCGTTCAACCTCGCCGAGGGCGCGATGACCATGGTCGTCGCGCCCTGGCTGGCCAAAGAGCGCCTCCCCGGCGGCGGCGCCGCCCTCTCCCTCCTCCTGGCCGCCTTGTCGGCGGGCGAACTTCTGGGCGGGCTCGCGGCCGGCGCCTGGCGCCCCAGAGCCGGCAGGCTGGTCGCGATCGCCCTGGTCGAGCTGGGGGCGGCGGCAGGCTTCCCGGCAGTCCTGGGCTCCCCCGGCTGGATCCCGGTGGCCACGGGCTTCCTGGTCATCGGCGCGTTCAGCGCGCCCATGACCGTCTGGGCGCAGTCACTGCGCATGGAGCGCATCCCGCCATCCCAGCGCGGCCGCGTCTTCAGCGTCTTCCGCACGATGATGCAGGCCACCCCGCCCATCGGCGCCGCCCTGGTCACCCCGCTGCTGGTATCCGGCAACCTGGCGGGAGCCGTGACCCTGATGACCGCTCTGGCCGCTCTCCCGGCCTTCGCCCTGCTACTCGTACGCGAAAGCCACGAATCCCCTCAGACGCGCGCCATCCGTCAGACTTCTCCACAGGACACCCGGGCACCCCGAGGAGGCAACGTTGATCGCTAGGATCTGGCACGCCACCGCCACCCCCACTGGAGCCGAGGCCTACCAGCGGCACTTCACGAACGCGGTCCTCCCCGAACTGCGGCAGCTCGACGGCCATCAAGGCGCCTACCTCCTCCAGCGCGCCACGGCCGACCATGTGGACATCCAGGTCGTCACCCTCTGGGAGTCGCTCGAAGCGATCGCGGACTTCGCCGGGCCGGACCTCGACACGGCAGTCGTCGAACCGGATGCACAGGCCGCCCTCCTCACCTACGGCACGACCGTCACCCACCACGAGGTGCTCGTCGCCGCGCCGTGAAGCATCATCGCCGTACCGGAACCCTCCGGCGAGCGCCAACTTCGCAACTGTGGATAACCGGCTCCCCCTGTGGATAACTTCACCCTCGCGCGGCCCTCACCGGCGCCGCCCGACACCCCATCGCCGACCGCCCCACAAGGCCCCAGCCCCGGCAGATACCGCGAAAGCGGGCCTGACGGACCCCCCGTACGACCCGGGAAGCCTCCACGCTCCAATGCACAAACCGGTGCACACAGCCTGTGGATGAAGATGGCCGACGGCTAGGCGTGACCCACGCCGGCCGCGACGATCCTGGCCACCTCGGCAGGCTGCAGCTCCGTCGTGTCGACGACCCGGCCTTCGCGGCTGAGCCAGGGAAAAGCGTCCTCGTACACCGGCAAATGCTCGAGCCGCCACCCGCTGATCGTCGCCGAGTCGCCGTTGATCCGACGGGCGAGCGTCGCCTGGTCGGTGTGCAGCACGAAATGGTGAAGCGGAATCCCGGCTTTCCCCAGGCCGGCGTGGATCTCCCGCCAGTACTCCTCGACCAGCACGGTCTGCGGCATCACGAGCACCCCGCCCAGATAGTCGAGCAGCCGCACCGCCGTTTCCACGACGAGAGCCCGCCACGGGTTCCAGTGCTGGAAATCCCCCACCGGGGGCATGTCCGAGACGGTCTGCAACATCATGCCGACCTGCTCAGGATCGAAGTAACGAGCACCGGGAATGAGCGGGACGAGCTCGTTCGCGGTGCTCGTCTTCCCCGCGCCGAACGTCCCGTTCAGCCAGACAATCATCGTGGATCACCAATTCCAGTACGAGCGTGCCTCCGACAGCCAGTTCTTCGGGAAATGCTGCTGGATCTTGAACGCCATGCCAAGGCCGCGAGCGCCGTGATCATCGTTGTCCCTGCGACGAGGAACGGCCTCGCCCCCACCATCTGGATCTTCACCGGCAGCACGTTATCGGGCCCGCCGACCGGGACGAGCCAAACATCCAGAATCTTCGAAGAGTCCTATTCCGCCTTCGGGGCCGTGCGAAGAAGGAACGCGACACCGTCGTGCTCGGGGATCTCCACCACAAGCCCGGTGCCGGCCAGGACGTCCGCGATCAGCTCCCGATCACCGGCCCATTGGAGCGCCAGCTCGTCCACCAGATCGCCGTAGGTGTCGAAGCAGGACGTGTGCGCCTGGGTGGTCCAGAAGACGGCCTTGGGCGCTTCCCCGGCCGGGGTCATCTCATAGACCTGTTCCCAGGCTCCGGAGGCGGTCGGCCAGAGGTCCGGCTCGGCGAGGTAGCCGTGCACGGCGAGCCGGTCGAATGCCCGTACGATCCGGCACAGGTCGGAAGATCGGTCGGCGGCCAGGCAGGTCACGACCCCTTCCTCCCGTTTGTTCAGGCCATGGACCGCGGCGAAGAGCGCGTCCATCGCGGCGTCGGCCTGCCTTCCCAGCTCATCGGCGTCCATGTCCAGCATCGCGTCGAACTCGTCGCGGTCCGCCTGTCCGGGAACGGAGACCACCAGGCCCGCCCGGGCGAACGCCGCCTGGATGTTGGAGGGCAGCCCGCCCCGCCACGCGATGGGCACATCCCTGACCAGCTCACCGTCCGGGGCGAAGCGGCCGTCGAGGTCGTCGGCCGGGCTCAGCAGGCCGCTGGTTTCGGTGTCGGAGGCGAAAAGCTTGGCGTCGACGATCTGCCAGCCCTCGCTCTCCAATCGGCTGAGAGCCTGGTCGAAACCGTCGCGCTGTGAGCGGTACGGCGAGGAGGCTTCCTCGATCGCGCTGGACAGCGTGTCGGCGATCTCCGCGCGGCGCTGTTCGAGGAACGCGCGCGTCTCGGCGATGTAATTCCGGCTCATCAGGGTGTCCATCACCATGGACCACCAGGCCTCGGCATCGTTGAAGGCATCCGGATCGACTTCCTTCAGTGAGAGCCACAGCTCCTGCGTATAGCGCTGAGCGGCCTCCGGGGACTCCCCGTTCAACGCCTGCTGGCGCAGTCTGATCCGGTAGAGGAACTCGAGGAAGTTCGCCAGGGAGCTGTTGACCTTTTCCGCCTGCGGCTTCTCGTCCATCGAGAGCAGGCCGACGACGCCGTTCTGGATGTCGAGGAAGTAGCGCATGCCCGTGTCCCCCGACGTCCCGCCGAGCGTGAGGACGTCGACATCGCCGTGGCCCGTCTTGAACACGACCAGAGAGCCCATCCGCGGTTCGGCTTCGATGAAGGTGGTGAAGGCCAGATCCGCGCGTACCGGCAACCCGACCTCGGACAGGATCCGTGTGTCCTCTTCCGACACGCCCTTCTCGCGGCACCGCTCGGCGTCCATCAGCAGCAGGCCTTCGTCACCGAACGCTTCGACCATATCTTCGTGCGTGACCACGATTCAGCACCTTGTCGTTGGGATGCACCGAGGACCCCTAAGCGTATGGGATCTTGAGTTCCCAGCGGACCTCGCCGTCGTGCCATTGATCAGTGCGGCGCAGGCCGGCGGAGGCGGCGACGGCGGCCGAGGCGGCATGGTCAGGGTGGATATGCGCGATGACCGTGCCGACCCCCTTCTCCGCGAGCCGGCCGACCAGGGCCTTGGCAGCCGCGGTGGCCAGTCCGCGGCCCTGCCAAGGCGTCCCGATCACCCATGCGATCTCAGCGGAACCGCCGTCGATCGTCGCCTGCACGTACCCGACCAGGCGTTCTTCCTCGCGCGACCAGACCACCCAGTTGCGCCAGCCGGGCGGCCCGGCGACCAGCCGCTCGTAGCGGACGCGCAGCTCCTGCGCGGTGAGAGGCACCCCGCCGATGAACGTGTGCAGTGCCGGGTCGGACAGCACGACGGCCATCTCGTCGGCGTGCTCCGGGCGCAACGGGAGGAGAACGAGCGCAGGGGTCTCGATGCGGTCCACGCGGCCACGATATTCGACCCACACGATCCCCTAACCCGAGGCGAGATCGCGGCGGCGCAGGCCGTACAGGCCGAGGAACATCAGCGCGGCGGCGAGTGCTGTCAGCACCACCGTGGCCACCGGGGCGAAGGCCCCCAACGGATGCCAGGGAAGGTGGGACAGCACCGACGTGTTCACCAGCCATCCGGGCACCTGCATGTAGGGCCCCAGGATCTGCATGAATCCGCTGTACACGACCACGGCCCAGCTCACGCTCATGGCCCGCGGGGCGAGCCCGAGCAGGGCGGCGGGGACGGCGAGCAGCACCAGCACCTCCGGGGTGCGGCGCAGGCTCGCCCAGATGACCTCTCCCGCGAGCCCGGGATCGCCGGTCGACACGGCGGCGCCGATACCGAGCGCGGCGCCGTACACCGCCGGCAGTACGACCACAGCGAGCGCGGTGACCAGCAGGGACGACCAGAACCACGTCGATCTGCCGGTCGGCCCGGCCAGCACGGGACCGATCCGGCCGCGCACCTCCTCCGTCCGGAGCCGGATGACCGATAGGACCGCGAAGACGCCGGTGTAGAGGGACCCGGTGAACACCATGAGGCTGAGCCAGGCTCGCCCGAAGTCCGCGCCCGAGAAGATGGGGAGATCGGTGTTCGCCATCCCGCCGGTCATGGCGCCCAAGACGAAGCCGATGGCGACGAACGCGGCTCCCCACCCGACGATGGCCGCCTGCTGGAGCCTCAGAGCGAGCGCGAACGGCGAGCGCAGCCAGGAAGGCGCCGAGGCCCGGCCGGGACGCGGGGCCATCAAGGAGGCGCCGAGATCCCTGCGGCTTGCCAGGGAGTACGCGCCCGCGACCAGCAGCCCTGCGAGAAGTACGGAAAGGCCGAGCGGCCACCAGCGCTCGTCGGCCAGCACCCGGGTCTGCTGTGACCAGCCGATCGGGGACAGCCAGAACAGCGGACCGCCCTCCTGGCTCTGCATCGCTCCCGCGCCGCGAAGCAGCCACACCGCGATGAGCACTACGCCCGCGAGCCCGTTGGCGCCTCTGGGGTGCTCGGTGACCTGGGCGGTGACCGCGGTGACCCCGGCGAACACCAGCCCGGCCGCGGCGAGGGAGACGCCGAACAGCAGTGCGCTGCCGACGGGAAACCCGATGCTGATCGTCGCGGCGGTGGTGAGGATCGCGAGCGCGGCATTGCTGATCAAGGCGACGATCAGCGCCGCGGTGAGCTGGGCGTGCCGGCCCACGACGGCCGCCCGGATGAGCTCAGCCCGGCCTGTCTGCTCTTCTGCCCTGGTGTGCCGGGTGATGAGCATCATGTTCATGATCGCAGCGGCCAGCAGGAACTCGACCCAGTAGGCGGCGAGGAAGTAGCTCCGCGTGGTGACGTCGCCGAAGAGGGGCCCGCCGAGCACCCTCATGAACGAGACCCGGATCATCTGCGAGGCTTCGGCCAAGGCCTCAGGCGTCGGGACGACCGAGGTCACGGCGGCGTAGTAGAAGCGTGGGACGAGGGCCGTGATGGCGACCAGCCAGATGGTGAGCTTGATCCGGTCGCGGCGCAGCGCCAGCCGTACCATGGCGCCGGTGCCGGTCAGGTGGCTGCTCGCCGATCTCGATCCGGTACGGCTGCGCGCCGGGGAAACCGTGGTGGTCATGCCGCCTCCTTGTGCCCGTAGTGCCGGAGCATGAGCTCCTCGAGCGTCGGCGGGTGGCTGACCAGCGACTTGATGCCGAACCTGGTGAGGTGCCTGATGGCGCCGTCGAGGTGTTCGGCGTCCACGCTGAACCGCACGCTTCCGCCCTCGATCTTCTCGTTGTGGACGCCCGGCAGCTGGTCGAGGCCGGTGACCGGGGTGGCGGTGTCGGCCACGATCGTCGTACGGGTCAGGTGCCGCATCTGCTCCAGCGTCCCCGACTCCACGACTTTCCCGTCCCGGATGATGGTGATCCGGTCGGCGAGGGTTTCGACCTGGGCGAGGATGTGACTGGACAGCAGGATGGTACGGCCGGCGGCTTTGGCTTCGGCGACGACCTGCTGGAACACCGCCTCCATCAGCGGGTCCAGCCCGCTCGTGGGCTCATCGAGGATCAGCAGTTCCACGTCGGCGGAGAGGGCTGCGACGAGGGCGACCTTCTGCCGGTTGCCCTTGGAGTAGGTCCGCGCCTTCTTCTTCGGATCGAGCTCGAACCGCTCGATCAACTCGTTCCTGCGCTTGTCGTTGAGCCCGCCACGCAACCGGCCGAGCACGTCAATGGCCTCGCCTCCGGTGAGGTTGGGCCACAGCTCCACATCGCCCGGCACGTACGCCAGCCGCCGGTGCAGCGCGACGGCGTCGGCCCAGGGGTCGCCGCCCAGCAGGCCGGCGCGCCCGGAGGTGGCTCGTATCAGGCCCAGCAGGATGCGGATGGTGGTGCTCTTTCCCGCCCCGTTCGGGCCGAGGAAGCCGTGCACCTCTCCGGTGCCGACGGTGAGGTCGAGCCCGTCGAGGGCTCGTGTCGGCCCGTATGCCTTGACGAGCCCTGAAGTGGCGATGGCAGCGATCATGGGTTTCTCCGAATTGCGGGTCTCGTTCGACGGGTAAGGGTGCCGACGCGCTTCAGGCCCCGGAGGGACGCGGGCGGCTCATGCGAGGCCGGCGATCCGTGCGTCGAACTCGCGGTCGGTAAGGGACCTGTTGAGCGCCAGGAGAGCTTCGGCCTGCCAGCCCACGACGTAGCGCGTCTCCGGCCGGTCGGACTCGACGGCCTGCCGGATCGCCGTCGCGACGACG
>NZ_JBFAMX010000157.1:0-19927 GCF_040659615.1 Nonomuraea sp. NPDC049784 | reverse complement strand
CTCGGCTCGCGCCGCCTTGGCCACCTTTTCGAAGGAGCCGGTGCTCGCGTAGGGGGCGCGGGCGGTCTCGTACTCCTCGATCGCGATCTCCCACTCGCCGCTGAAGACGAGACCACGCTCGGCGGTGCCGAGCGCCTGCGTGCCGAGATGTTCGGCCTGCCCGGTCAGGAGGGTGATCCGGTAGCGGCGGCCGGTCTGGTAGACGGTAAAGACGTACGAGCCGTCGACGGGCTCCTGGTAGAAGTACGGGCCACTGAACGGCGTCAGCACGGGGTCGGCGGCCAGCAGGCGGAGCCCGAGGCCGCGGCCTTTGACGCGTACGGTGTCGGGGTTCTCGTAGGCCAGGTCGATCCGGCCGTCGTCGCCGGCCCAGGTGAGCTGGTGCGGGGTGGCGGTGACGGCGGTCTCGGCGGTGGGGATCAGCCGCAGGATCGCGTGCATGCCGGTCTGGTGCGAGACCAGGTGCACGTCCTCGGCGTAGGTCTTCTCCCCCACCACGGGCGAGAAGCCGAACCAGGATCCGCGGTAGCTGAACGGGATGTCCCGCAGGGAGAACACCGGGCCTGAAGCGGCGACGGTCATGAAGCGAGGGTCCCTTCTTAGTCTTTGACGGCGCCTGCGGTGACGCCGGCGGCGACGTAGCGCTGGGCGACGACGAGCAGGATGGTGGCCGGGATGGAGGCGATCACAGCGGTGGCCATGATGGCGTTCCACTCCTGGTTGTTGTTGCCGATGTAGTGGTAGATGCCGAGGGTGATCGGCTGGTGGTCGCCGCCCTGATCGAGGGTGGAGGCGAAGATGAAGTCCGACCACGCCCACAGGAACGCGAACAGCGACACCGTGATGATCGAGTTGCGGCTGACGGGCAGCACGATCGAGATGAACGTACGCACCACCCCGGCGCCGTCGGTGCGGGCGGCCTGCAGCAGTTCCTCGGGGATGCCGGACATGAACGTGGTCAGGATGAGGACCGCGAACGGCACGGCGAGGGTGGAGTCGGCCACGATCACCCCGGGGACGGTGTTGAGCACGCCGGTGGACAGGAAGATGGCGTAGAAGCCCATCGCCATGATGATCCCGGGGATCATCTGCGCGATCAGCAGCACGAAGCTCAGCGCTCCGCCGCCGCGCGGGTGCAGCTTGGCCAGCGAGTACGCCGCCGGCGCCGCGAGCAGCAGGGTCAGCGCCACCGTGCCGAGCCCGACGATCAGGCTCACTCCCAGGTAGGGCAGCTGCTGGTCCAGCACCGTCCGGTAGCCGTCCAGGGTGCTGTTGACCGGGAACCAGTTCGGCGGGCTCTTGCGCATGTCCTGGTCGCGGGTGAACGACACGTTGATCATCCAGTAGACCGGGAACAACATCAGGGCGGTGAGCACCAGCCCGATCGCGGTCTTCAGGCGCCTCATGCGAGAGCCTGCCTTCGCTGGGCGCGGATGTAGATCAGCCCGAAGACCAGCGCCGTCACGATGAGCAGGTTGCCCACGGCGGCGCCGGGTCCGAAGGCGGGCACCAGGTTGCCGAACCCGAGCCGGTAGGACCAGGTCGCGAACGTGGTCGAGGCCCCGCTCGGCCCGCCCTTGGTCATGATCCAGATGATGTCGAACACCTTCAACGTGTAGACCAGGCCGAGCAGCAGCGTGATCGCCGAGACCGGCCGCAGCAGCGGGAACGTCACCTTCCAGAACCGCTGCCAGCCGTTGGCCCCGTCCAGCGCGGCGGCCTCGTAGATGGCCGGCGAGATCGCCTGCAGCCCGGAGTACAGCACCACGAGGTTGAACGGGATGCCGATCCAGATGTTGGCGATGATGACCGACCACAGCGACCAGTCCGGCGAGGTCAGCCAGTTGACCGGCCCGATCCCGAACCAGGCCAGGACGGCGTTGACCACGCCGGAGTCGCTGTTGAGCATCCACGACCACGTCGATGCGGACACGATCAGCGGTAGCAGCCACGGCACCAGGAACAACCCTCTGAGCGTGGCGGACAGCCGGAAGTTCTTCAGGAAGAACAGCGCCAGCGCGAGCCCGATGGTGAACTGGAAAGCCAGCGAGACGAGCGTGAACACCACCGTGTGCCACAGCGCGGGCCCGAAGGTCGCATCGGCGAACACTTTCGCGTAATTGGCGAGCCCGGCGAACGGGGCATCGCCCTGCACGAACGAGCGGACCGTGTAGTTGCGCAGGCTCAGCTCGACGTTGCGGTAGAGCGGATAGGCGTAGAACACCAGCAGGTAGAGCACGACCGGGGCGAGGAATGCCCACGCCGCCCACTGGCCGGACCGCGCACGTGCCGCCCGGTGGCTCCGTCCCGTCGCCGGTACAGAGCCGCGGGCGGCAGGACGCGTCTGCGTCTGTGTGACTCGGTTCATGCTGCTACTGGATCGCGCTCGCCGCCGCGGCCTGGGCTGCCGCCATCGCCTCCTGCGGCGACTTGGACCCGCTCAGCGCCGCCTGCACCGCGCCCCACATGGGCTCGGAGATCTTCGGGTACTTGGTGCCCAGGTCGTCGCTGGTGCGGCCCTTGGCCGCCTTGACCGCGTCCACCCACACCTGCAGGTCGGGCGTGGCCGCCACCTGCTTGGCCTGCACCGCCTCGGTTGGCGCAATGTAGGAGAGGGTGGTGGTCGTGGTGAGCGAGTTGCCGGTACTGGTCAGGCACGTCACCAGCTTCTGGGAGGTGGTGTATCGACCGGTGTCGGCCTGCACGGGGATGCTGACGAACTCGCCGCCGGTCGGAGCGGGCGCGGTGCCGCCGCCCTTGCCGGGGATCGGGATGATGCCGTAGTCGAAGCCGGTCTTCTTGGCGTTGGCGAGCTGCCAGGTGCCGTTCTCGGCGAAGGCGAAGTCACCGGTGGCGAATTCCTGCCAGCTCGTCGTCTGCGTGTTGTTGATGACGGAGTTGGGCGCGTGGCCCTTCTTCAGCCAGTCGGTCCACAGCGCCACGGCCGAGACGCCCTCTGCCGAGTCGAGCTTGGTGAGATTCGCACCGGAGCCCCAGAACCAGGGCAGGAACTGGAAGCTGCCCTCCTCGGTGCCGATCGCCGAGAAGGTGATGCCCTTCTTCCCGGCCGCCTTCACCTTCTCCAGCGCCGCCGTCAGCGAGGCCCAGTCCTTCACCGAGGCGACGTCCACCCCTGCCTTCTTCAGAACGTCCTTGTTGTAGTACAGGGCAAGGGTGTTGGCACCTATCGGGACGCCATAGGTCTTGCCGCCGCTCTGGCCGGCCGCCAGCAGGTTCGGCGCGATCGTGGAGACGTCGAGCTTGTTCTCCTCGGTGGTGGTGAGCACCCCGGCCTCGGCCAGTGTGGAGACCACCGGATTGTCCACGATCAGCACGTCCGGCGAGTTGCCCTGCTGGGCCGCCAGCAGAGCCTTGTTCGTCAGGTCGCTGGTGTCGTAGCCGGTGCGTTCGACCTTTACCCCCGCGTCGGTGCCGCACTTGTCCAGCAGCTTCGCCCACTCCGAGCTCTTGTCGTACTGCGGGTACGGGTCCCAGATCGTGTACGTCCCGCCTCCGGCGGCCTGACCGGCGCTCGTCGAGCCGCCGTTGCCGCCGCCGGACGATGACGAGCAGGCCACCAGCCCGCCCACGGCGGCCAGGACCGCCAGACTCGCACCGGCCGCACGCCGGCTCCTTGCCGCTGATCTCATTGGGCTGACCTCCGCTGACAGGCGTTACGAGGCTGTTTCGAAACGAAGTCGAATCGATTCGGCGAATCGGTTCGACCGAAGATAGGCCCGCTCCGCCGCGGGCGTCAATGGGCAGTGCGGCGAGGTTTGCGGCGGCAGGCGACACTTCGTCGTCACGAATCCGGCCACGTACCACGTCATGAACCGATTCGACCTACGATGGTCGCCGACCGGCGGATCGGACGAGGAGCACGGGTGAACATCGGAGAGATCGCCAAGCGGGCCGGCGTGTCGCGCAGCACCGTCTCGTACGCGCTCACCGGCAAGCGCCCGGTGTCAGAGGAGACCAAGCGCCGCATCCTGACGGTCATCGACGAGCTGGGCTACCGGCCCAACGCCTCCGCCAGGGCGCTGAAGGAGGGCCGTACCCGCACGATCGGCCTGGTCATCCCGCCGGCCAGCCAGCGCCTGACCGACATGCAGCTCGGCTTCGTGGCCAGCGTGGTCGACGCCGCCGCCCGCGCCGACCTGGACGTCCTGCTGTCGCCCTCGGGCGGCGAGCACGACCGCTCCTTCGAACGCGTCGTCACCGGCAGGCGCGTGGACGGCGTCATCCTCATGGAGATCCGGCTGGAGGACGACCGGGTCACCCGGCTGCTGCAGAGCGGGCTGCCGTTCGTCGGCATCGGCCGTACCCGCCAGCCGGAGGACATGTCCTGGGTGGACATCGACTACGAAACGCTCATCGCCAAGTGCGTCCACCACCTGGCCGACCTCGGCCACCGGCACCTGGCCCTGGTCAACCGCAACGCCGAGCTGGTCGCCGCCGGCTACGGCCCCGGCCACCGCGCACAGGCCGGCTTCGACCGCGCCATCGCCGAACGCGGCCTCCACGGCGTGCGCGTCTGCTGCGCCGACGACGCCCACGCCGGACAGACCTGCCTCCAGCAACTCCTCGCCGAGCACCCGGAGCTGACCGCCATCGCCACCATCAACGAGGCGGCGGTGGCCGGCATGTACCGCGCGCTGGCCGAAGCCGGCTTGACCGTGCCGCGCGACTTCTCCATCGCCGGCGTAGCCGCCCAGCACTGGGCCGAGAACCTGCATCCGCCGCTCACCGCCGCCGACGTCCCCGCCGACGAGATGGGCACCCGCGCCGTCGAGCTGCTCATCCAGCGCATCACCGACCCGGCGACCCCGCACCGCCACCTCCTGGTCGCCCCTCCGATCTCGCTCCGCAGCACGACTGGGCCCGCGCGGCCCCGCGCCTGACCGCCCTGAGGCCGCGGATCCGCCCGTCGTCCGGCTGAGGGTGCACCGCCGGCCCGCTCCCAGGGCTGCGGCTCGCGCGACGGCGACGTATCGCGCATGTTTCCGGCTCTTGACCGGCGCGCCAGGAGGCGCCTATCGTCCAGTCGAATCGATTCGACTCATTCTCGAACACTCCCCGAACGGGAAAGGCGCATGGCTGAACCCTCGTCCCGGCGGGCACGCATGCGTGTGCCACACGCCATCCTCGCCTCCGCTCTCGCACTGACCGCGATCCCGGCAGCCGCCTTACCGGCCAACGGCGCGGCTGTCCCGGACCTCGTCCTGCACTACGACTTCGAAGGGGACCTGTCCGGCGGCACCATCGCCGACCGCTCCTCCTCCGGTCTCGATGGCACCCTGGTGAACGCCGGCTCCGCCACCACGGCCACCGGGGCCGACGGCACCCAGGCGCTGTCCCTGCCCGGAGGGCCGACCGGCTCCACCACCGCGCCCTACGTGACGATCCCCAACGGCCTGTTCCGCGACCGCCACGCCATGACCATCTCGACCTGGCTCAAGTGGTCGGGCGGCCCCGACTTCCAGTGGGTCTACAACCTCGGCAAGGACGCCGGGACCGCCACCTTCGTCACCCCGTCCTTCGCCGGCGACGCGACCACGCGCTCATCCATCAAACCGGTCAACGGCAGCACCGAAGTGGGCGTGCCCGGCACGCAGAAGCTGCCGACCGGCCAGTGGGTCAACCTCGTCACCACGATCGACGGCAAGAGCATCACCTACTACGTCAACGGCGCCGCCATCGGCAGCACCGCAGCCCAGATCGACCTGGCCGCGGTCATGCACGCCGACCGCAACACCACCTCCGGTTTCCTGGGCAAGCCGTTCTGGGGCGGGCACCCGTTCCTGGACGGCGAACTGGACGACTTCCGCGTGTACGACGCCGCCATGGACGCCGAGCAGGTCGCCGACCTCGCCGGCGACCACCTGGCCACCATCACGAAGGTCGAGCAGACCTCCTTCGAAACCACGACGTACACCGAGATCGCGCCGGAACTGCCGCAGGCCGCCAACGCACAGTACTCCGACGGCATCCGCCGCCGCGTGCCGATCACCTGGGACGCCGTCGACCCCGGCCAGTACGCACAGCCAGGCCAGTTCACCGTCAAGGGCACCGCGAACGGCACCGCCGTCGAGGCCACCGTCAAGGTGATCGACAACAACCTCACCATCGACCTCGGCACCGAGACCGGCGCCTTCCACGGCGGCGCTTCCGGCACCCTCTACGGCGTCTACGGCGAAGGAGTCCCGACCCGCAACCTCCTCGAAGGCATGAACCTGCGCACGGTCTCGACCAAGGCGCAGGACGGCCCCCAGCACCCCGGCGCCGACGCCCTGGAAGTAGTGAAGCCGCTGGCCGACAGCACCGACGGCGACGTGTACATCTACATGACCGACATCTACCGCGGCTTCCCCTACCAGTGGCCCGGCGGCACCCCTGAGGAGCGGCTGAACGACTTCAAGACTAAGATCGCCAAGCAGGTCGACCAGGTCCTCAAGCTCGACCCGAAATATCAGGACAACATCGTCTTCGTGCCGTTCAACGAGCCCGAGGGCAACATGTTCGGGACAGGTGAGTGGAGCTACGACCGGGTGAGCTGGCTCAGCGACCCCCGTGCCTACTTCAAGGCCTGGGACGAGGTCAACGCCCTGATCAAGGGCAAGATGCCGCACGCCAGGATCGCCGGCCCCAACACCAGCGCGCTCTACGACAAGGTCCAGGACTTCCTGCGGCACACCTCGCAGGCGGGCACCCTCCCCGAGGTGATCACCTGGCACGAACTGAGCAACCCCGCCGCCATCCGCACGAACGTCGCCAGGTACCGCGGGTGGGAGCGCGCCATCCTCGGCGACAAGCGGCTGCCGATCAACCTCAACGAGTACGCGCACAACTACCACACCTCGGTGCCCGGCCAGATGATCCAGTGGGCCTCGGCCATCGAGGAGTCGAAGGTCGACGCCGACATCGCGTACTGGAACATCGACGGCAACCTCTCCGACTCCGCCGTGCAGGCCAACCGTGGCAACGGCCAGTGGTGGCTGCTCAACGCCTACGGCCAGATGTCCGGCAACACGGTCAAGGTCACGCCGCCGCGCCCCAACGTGAGCTACACCCTCCAGGGCGTCGCCACCCTCGACAAGGCCAAGGCGCAGGCCCGCGCCCTGTTCGGCGGCACGTCGGGCAAGGCCGGCATCCGGTTCGACAACGTGAACGCCGAACTGTTCGGCGGCACCGTCCACGCGCTGATCCAGGAGATCCCGTGGACCGGCCAGCTCGGCGACTCCGCCCAGCCCCAGGTCCTCGCCGAACTCGACCAGCAGGTCGAGAACAGCTCCGTGGCCTTCGGCTTCGGCGACGCGCTGCCCAGGCTCAAGGAGTCGTCGGCGTACCAGATCATCCTCACGCCCGGCCGCAACGCCTCCTCCCCCGCCCAGCCGGCCAAGCTCTGGCAGGCCACGTACGAGGCCGAGGACGCCGCCCACACCGGCAGCGGCTATCGGCGCGAAGGCCCGCAAGGCTCGCCGTCCAACGTCGGCCAGTACTACACCTCCGGCGGCCACGACATCGGCGGCCTGCGCACCGGCTCCGACCTGACCCTGGACTTCAAGATCTCAGTGCCCCGGGACGGAACCTACGACCTGTCCGTCTTCGCCAACTCCATGAACACCGCCGACGCCGTCAAGGAGCAGGGCCCCACCAACGTCTTCCTCCGCGTCGACGGCGAAGACGAGCAAGAGCTGCGTCTGCCCCTCGGCTACCGATGGCTGGTCTGGGACCACACCGACGCCGAGGTCAAGCTGACCAAGGGCGAGCACGTCCTCACCCTGGCCGCCAAGAGCCTCGACGGCACCCGCACCACCAAGGGCGACGCGCTCGTCGACAAGATCGACCTCTCCCTCGCCAACCCCGCGGCGGCCGAGACGATCTACGAGGCCGAGTACGCCACCCTCAAGGGCGCCGCCACGGACTACACGCGCAAGAAGGTCTCCGGCCCCGGCTACGCCGCCATCAGCAAGGACCAGACCGCCACCTTCTGGGTCTACTCCCCCGACCACGGCGAATCCACCCTCACCATCGACACCCTCGGCGGCGGCCGAGCCTGGCTCGACGTCAACGGCCAGCGCCTCACCGGCGTCAACGCCGACAGCACGGTCAAGGCGTTCCTGTCCGGCGGCATCAACAAGATCACCTTGACCGGCCAGTCCGGCACGCTGCGCCTGGACCGCCTTCGCATCGTCAACACCGACGGCGCCCTCCAGCCCACCTGGTACGAGGCCGAAGCCGCCCGCATCGCCGGCACCGCCAAAGTCGCCGGCTACCCGCTGGCCGGCGGCGGCAAGGCAGTAACCGACATCGGCGGCGCGCCGGGCAATGCCAACACCCTCACCTTCGACGTCACCGCCCCCAAGCCCGGCGCCTACGCCATGACCGTCCGCTACTCCAACCCCGAGCAGTCCCCCGCCTCCCATTACAACCCCGACCCGCTGGCCCGCCACGCCGACATCTCCATCAACGGCGCCCAGCCCCAGCGTGCCTGGTTCCCGCACTCCTTCCACGCCGGCAACTTCTGGGAACTCACCATCCCGGTCCAGCTCAAGAAGGGAGCCAACACCGTCACCTTCGCCTCGCAGGAACTGCCGAGCTTCGACGGCGACTCCTACATCTCCGGTACCTTCCCCGACATCCTGCTCCGATCGAAGTACGCCCCGATCGTGGACAAGATCGCACTGACGCCTCTCGCCAAGTGACACCTCACTGTGACTGAGGCTGGGCGGGACGCGATGACCCCGCCCAGCCTCGTCTTCTTGCACGTTGCCTGGTCGTCCGCTCAGGTGGCCAGCAGGGGAAGCGCCTCGAAGACGTGGTCCTGCCACAGGCGGCGCGAGGTCTCCTCGGGGTACGCCGTGATCGACGGTGGCGTGTCGAAGATCCGAGTCAGGCGCTGCCGGGAGTCGTACGCGGGCCAGCCCGGATCGCCAGAGGTCGCGAAGGACGTCCAGGCCGTACGGATCTGGGCCGTAAGCTCGCGGGCCTCGGCGGTGTGCTCGGGGCCGATGGCCGCCGGGCCCAGGTGGGCGTCGTAGGTGCCGAACAGCAGCGGGCCGTCCAGGCCGTGGCAGGCGCGCAATATTCCGCCGTTGCCCGGGGACTGCCAGGCCAGCTCGTACAGGTAGGCCCGCCCGCCGCCGGCGGTCTGCGCCTCGGCCAGGTGCAGTGTCGGCATGCGGAACAGCCAGTCGTTCTGCACGAGTTCGTGCAACTCCTCGGCGGACGCGTCGGGGAACGCCGTGCGGTAGGCCCGCCCGCCGTCCTCGCCTGGGCCGAAGTTGCGCAGCGCCTCCGTCGCCTGCTCCTCGGTGATCTTGCCGAGCTGTCCGGAGAAAAGGAGGAACGTGCGGCACTCGTCACGGGTGTGACCGATGATCAGCTCCACGTCCCGTCCCGCGCCGCGCGCCAGCGCCTGCCAGGGCGCGGCCGGCAGCACCTCGCCGTCGACGACCGGGGAGAAGGGGGTGAGCGTGTGCGCGAATGAGCCCCAGCGGTCCTCGTACTGCCGCATCTTCGTCTCCAGCGCGTGCCCGGCCTTCGGCAGTTGCCGCGGATCCACGCCGGACAGATCCCTGACGGTCGGACGCAGGCCCGCCTCGGCCGCGATGGCCGTCGCGACGTCCCGGGCCAGGGCGTCGGAGAAGAACGTGCCCGGCAGGCTCTGCCCGATGGCGCGCCGGAACAGCCCCGCCGCGCTCGGCATGACCATCAGCGCGGCGATGGACCCGGCGCCGGCCGAGTCACCGAGGACGGTCACCTGGCCGGGGTCGCCACCGAATGCCGTGATGTTCTCCCGCACCCACTCCAGGGCGGCGACCTGGTCGAGCAGGCCCCGGTTGGCGGGTGCGCCGTCGATGCGGGCGAAGCCCTCGACGCCGAGGCGGTAGTTCAGCGAGACGAAGACCACGTCGCCGTCGCGGGCGATGTGCTGGGCGTCGTAGCCGGGGCTGCCGGAGAAGCCGAGCTTGTAGGCGCCGCCGTGGATCCACACCATCACCGGGCGGCGGGCGGCCTGGTCCGGCTCGGGCGTCCAGACGTTGACCGTCAGCCACTCGTCGCCGGCGCCCATGAGAAAGTCCCCGCCGCCGCGGCCGGCCATGTTCACATCCTGCGGGGCCGGCGGACCGAAGACGTACGCCTCCCGTACACCGTCCCAGCCGCGCACGCGCCGCGGCGCCTGGAAGCGGGCCTCGCCGATCGGGGGTTCAGCGTACGGAATGCCGCGGAAGACGGCCAGGCCGTCCTCCATGCGGCCGCGCACCACGCCGGCGGCGGTACGGACCTCGGGCTCGGGGGACTCGACTCGGGACATGGCGACTCCTCACCTAAAGCGACTGATTTAACAGTTGTCTATTTTTTAACATATGTCTAGGGTTGTGAGCGTGCAGGATCGACAAGACCGCCGGGTGCTCCGCTCGCGCACTGCCCTCATGGCCGCCGCCGTACGCCTGGTCTCCGAGCGCGGCACCACGGCCCTTCCCGTCGGCGATCTCTCCGACGCCGCGGACGTCAGCCGGCAGCTGGTGTACCTGCAGTTCGGGGACCGTGACGCGCTGCTCGTGGCGGCCGCGACCGACCTGGTCGAACGGGAGCTCATTCCCGAGGCCGGGGACGGCGACGCACCCCTTCGAGCGCGCATGCTGGCGATGGCCCGGCACTTCGCCCGGCACCGGCCCTTCTACCGCGCGATGCTCACCGGATCCTGCGCCTTCCCCATGACCCGTGCCCTGAACAGGCTGTTCGGCTCGCTCGTCACCATGACGAGCCTGCGGGAGGTGTTCGGCGACCTCGACGACGCCACGGCACAGAATCTGGCGACGATGGTCACGGGCGGGACCGGCGCGATCGTCAACGACTGGCTGGTCGACGCCGACGACCCTCTCGACCCCGAAGAAATGGCGGACCGGCTGTTGCGCCTGTCGATGGTGTTCGCCCGCAGTCACCTCACACCTGGAGGTCACCCCCGATGAACCTGAACAGCCACCTCGTCCAGCGCATGCTGCGCCTGCCCCCGCCCCTCACCAGGGACCTGACCATCGAGCACGACCTGCGTGTCCCGATGCGCGACGGGGCCGTCCTGCTGGCCGACCGCTGGGCCCCGACGACAGGCGGCGACGGCCTGCCTACCGCGCTCATCCGCGCCCCCTACGGCAGGGCCGGCATGACCGCGGACCCAATGGCCCGCCCGCTGGCCGAACGAGGCTTCCAGGTGCTGATCCAGAGCACCCGCGGGACCTTCGGCTCCGGCGGACCCTTCGACCCGCTGCGCCGCGAGCGCGAGGACGGCCTCGACACCCTGAACTGGGTGATCAAGCAGCCCTGGTTCGGCGAGTCGATGATCCTGTACGGCGCCAGCTACCTCGGCTTCGTCCAGTGGGCAGTGGCCGACGCCGTACCGCCCCAGGTCAAGGCCATGATCCCGGGGGTCTCCGAGTCGGCCCTCACCCTGGACTTCCTCCGAGGGGACGGCTTCTCCCTGGAGACCCCGTTCGTCTGGGGCGTCCAGGTGGCAGGCCAGGAACGCCGGTTCGCCATGCCGCGCCAGCTGCTCGGGGGGAAGAAGGTCCAGCGAGCCCTGCGCACACTGCCGCTGAACCAGTCCGACACCGCCGCCCTGGGCCACCGCGACGACTACATCCAGAACATCCTCGCCCACGACGCCGACAGCCCGTTCTGGCAGGGCCTGGACCACCGTCACCGGGTCACCGGCATCCAGGTGCCGGTGAGCACTGTCGGCGGCTGGTACGACATCTTCCTGCCCGGCCAGCTCCGCGACTACCGGGCCCTGCAGGACGCCGGACGCTCCCTCGTCCGCCTCACCGTCGGCCCCTGGGCGCACATCTCCATGGGCGTCGGACAGACGGCCGCCGTCGAGGCCCTCGACTTCGGCCTGGCCCTGGCCCGGGGCGAGGAACCGGCCGAGCGCGCCCCGGTGCGCCTGTTCGTCATGGGCGAGGAGAAGTGGCGCGACTTCCCGTCCTGGCCGCCACCGGGGTACGAGCCCCAGCGCTGGCATCTCCAGCCGGACGGCGTCCTCTCCACCGAGGCGCCCGCCGACTCATCCCCCGACGGCTACCGCTACGACCCCGCCGACCCCACCCCCGCCCTCGGCGGCGTCCGCATGGCCTTCGGCGTGAAAGCCGGCCGCGTCGACAACGCCGCCCTCGAGGCCCGCCCCGACGTCCTCACCTACACGACTCCCGTCCTGGACGAGGACGTCGAGGTCATCGGCGAGGTGAGCGCCGAGATCTTCTTCCGCTCCAGCCTGCCCTATGCCGACGTCTTCGTCCGGCTGTGCGACGTCGACGCCGCCGGCCGCTCCACCAATGTCTGCGACGGCCTGATCAGCGTCACCGGCGCCGACGAGATCACCCCCGCGACGGTGACCCTGTGGCCGACCGCGCATCGCTTCAAACGCGGCCACCGTATCCGCGTCCAAGTCTCCAGCGGCGCCTTCCCCCGCTACAACCGCAACCCCGGCACCGGCGAACCCCGTACCACCGCCGCCCTCCTCCGCGTCGCCGACCAGCAGGTCTTCCATGACCCGCAGCACCCGTCGGCGGTGAGCCTCCCCATCCGACGGGTCTGACCCGAACAATCGGGGGCGAATGCGGGTGTGGTGCTCCGCCTTACCTGCCCGACGGCTTCCCGGCGGAGCGCCACCTTCATCAGGTTTCTCCGCGGGCCACCAGGTCACGGGGAGTTCGTGCACGCCGTGGACCAGCCCATTGAATTTGAACGGGACCTGGTCCACGTCGGTGGCCAGTTTCAGCGTGGGGATGCGCCGGTAGAGGGTGCCGTAGACCACCTGCAGCTCCATGCGGGCCAGCGGCTGGCCCAGGCACTGGTGCACGCCGAACCCGAAGGCCACGTGGCGGCGGGCGTCGCGCCGGATGTCGAGCCGGTCCGGATCGGGGTTGGCGAGCTTCTCGCCGACCAGGTCGTCCAGGTACGCGTGCAGTGCCTGTTGGCCCGCCTGCCGCTGCTCGGGTGTCGCGGTCCGGTTGATAACGGCCTTGCTGGCGTCCTGGAAGAAGTCGTGGTCGGCGTACGGCACGCCGAGCAGCTCGCAGATCACCAGCGACGGCACCGGCAGGGCGAACGCCTCCACCAGATCCGCCGGGTTCGGACCGGCCAGCAGGTCGTCGATCAGGCCGTCCACGATCTTCTGCACGGCCGGGCGCATGGCCTCGATCCGCTTGATGGCGAACAGCGCGGTGACCATCCGGCGCAGCCGGGGGTGCTCCGGGTCGTCCATCCCGATGAAGCTGCGCTTCAACCACCGGGAGGCAGCGGCACCGTAGCGGGGTAGCCGGGGCGGCTGAGATCGGCGCCGACCCTCGGGTCCGCGAGCACGGCACGCTGCTCGGCATAGCCGGTGATCAGCCAGGGGGTGCTGCCGTCCCAGAGCCGTACCCTGGTCAGCGGGCCCTGCTCGCGCTGGGCGTACAGGCCCGGGGCGGGTCGAACGGGCAGCGGGCCTCCCGCGCCATCGGGAACTCCGGAACCTCCGCCGGGCTCTCACCTGCGGAGTGCAGTGTGCTGGTCATAGTTGTCGGCCCTTCCTTGGATCTTGCTGCTCTTCCGACAGCGCTGCCGCGTGGCGGCGGGCCGGTCACGGGCGATGCGTCACGGGGGCCTGCCACAGTCCCACGATCGCGTCGATCAGGCTGGTGGCGAGGTCGTCCCAGCTCGACTGGAGGGTGGAGGTGCCCTCGGCGAGGGCACGCTCCCGCTCGACGCACATGTGCACGATCAGATGACGCGCCATGGCCCAGCGTTCCTCGCGCACGGTGACCGGCAGGTCGGAAAGGCACCGGCTCAAGCCGTCGACGAGCAGCCGCAGCGATGGCGATGGCAGCGATTCCTCGACCGTGATCTGATAGAGCGCCGGATCGGCCATCACCTGGGCGCGGAACCGGGCGTACCAAGTGGGGCTGCCCTGGGCTTCCAGGTGCCGGGTGAACGGGCGTACCAGGCAGGCCACCCAGTCGCGGACGTCCGTGGAGCCGGCGACGTCGGCGACCATCCACACCCGTAGTTGTTCCATCTCGTCGGCGTGTTTGCGCGCGATGGCGCGCACCAGATCGGCCTTCGTGCCGAAGTGGTAGCCCACCGCCGCACTGTTGCCCTGACCCGCGGCCTCGCTGATCTGGCGGTTCGACACCGCGTGCACACCATGCTCGGCGAACAGCCGCTCCGCGGTGGACAGGATCAACTCCCGCGTCGCGCTCCCCCGCTCGGGCCGCACAGTCCTGCTCGCCATCGCCCTCTCCTCCCTATCAGCCATCACCGCATCGTAGGGAACCTCACACTCACCCAAGTCAATCATATAGTTTAATTCAGTCAATCGCGTGTCTTACTTTGCCTCTGACCGCTCTCACGTAACCGTCCACCATGAAGGCTTTCCCGTGTCCCACGCCCTTGCCAGACCCGCCGATCCAGAGGCGGCCGCCCCGCCGCGGTCGGGCGTGATCGTGGCGGTCCTGGCCTTCGCCGGGATCGTGACAGCGTCGATGCAGACCCTGGTGATCCCGCTGGTCCCCAGACTCCCGGCGCTCCTGAGCGCCTCCGCCTCCGCCTCCGACGCCATATGACCATCTCCCTCGGCGGCACCGCATTCCCCTCCCAGAACGGAGGAGAACACCCATGACTACCTATGTCCTCGTCCACGGCGGAGCGCACGGCGGCTGGTGCTACCAGCGCGTCGCCCGGATCCTGCGGTCGGCGGGACACACCGTGTACACCCCGACCATGACCGGTGTGGGCGAGCGGGCCCAGCTGCGGCCCCCGGCCGCACTGTCCGCGTTGAACGCGGAGTTCGTGCTCGGCGACCCGGCAACCGGGCTGGACGTCCCGTCCCGTGCCGTGCACCCGGCGTCGGGGCGCGACCGCCCCTACACCCCGATCCCCTACTTCTGGACCGACCAGTTCGACGCCAAGATCCACGTGCATGGGACGCCGTCCCCGGACGCCGAGGTGTCCATCGTGGAGGGCGCCGTGGCCGAGCGCCGCTTCGTCGCGGTTTACCGCCGCGACGGCCAGGTCACCGGCGTACTGGGCTGGAACATGCCCAAACAGGCCCGTCAGCACCGGCAGGAACTCGCCGCGACCTCCCTGGTCGCGGGATCCGCATAACCAGCACCTGGCTGCGGTCACATCGAGAGATCGGCGTGGCCGGAGCCAGGGCGGCAAGCGCCAGTTGGATCGCCTGGCCACTTTGCAGAAAGTAGCTCGTTCCCGCAGGTCAGCGACGCTCTTCACAGCGCGGTGATAGCCTTCCCTCATGACCCCGCAAGACCTCGCCAACCTCGCGCACCTGCGGCGGGCGCGGGATTTGATCGACCGTGAGTACGCACGTCCGCTCGACGTGCCGACGATGGCTCACCACGCGCTCATGTCGCCGGCGCACTTCTCGCGGCAGTTCCGGGCGGCCTATGGCGAGACGCCGTACAGCTACCTCATGACCCGCCGCATCGAACGGGCGATGGCGCTGCTGCGGGCGGGCATGAGCGTGACCGACGCGTGCATGGCGGTCGGCTGTACCTCGCTCGGCTCGTTCAGCTCGCGATTCACCGAGCTTGTGGGGGAGACACCGAGCGCCTACCGCACCCGGGAGCACTGCGCCGTGACGGCGATGCCACCGTGCGTGGCGAAGGCGCGCACCCGACCGATCAGGAACGCATCGAGCAGGATCCGAGAAGCGGAACGCGAAGCCGCCGTCTAGCGTTGGCTGCATGGCCATCGCACTCCAGTACTGCCACATCACCGTCAACGACGTGGACGAGGCGCTCGCCTTCTACCGCGACGCGCTCGGCCTCGAGGCGCTCAACGATGTCCCTTCCGGTGGATTCCGCTGGGTCACCCTCGGCACCCCGAGCCAGCCGGGCCTTGAGATCGTGCTCTCCGAACCGCACGCCGGCCGACCACAGGCCGACGGCGACGCCCTCCAGGAGCTGCTCACCAAGGGCGTCCTACCGATGATCGTCTTCCGCACCGACGATCTCGACGCGACCTTCGAAAGGGTGCGGGCATCTGGCGCCGAGGTGCTGCAGGAGCCCATCGACCAGCCCTGGGGCCCGCGCGACTGCGCCTTCCGCGATCCCTCGGGCAACATGGTCCGGATCTCGCAGGAGCCCAAGGCGTAACCGCAGCCGAACGATCAGGTGGCCGAGCATGCCGTCCTGCGCGCGGCCCCGCTGTTGAGCGCGGGTCCACGGCCCAGGCCAGCGCGAACGAACGGCGGACCAGGGTCGGCAGGCGCGAACTCAGGTTGCGTGCGCGTAGATGGCCGTTCCGATGGTCTCTACCTGTGCAACCATGCCGGCCGACGCTCAAGGCCCGCATGTCCGGCTCGGTGTGGCCGGAAGGGGTTGCAGACGCAAGGCGTCCAGCCCATCCCGGTCGGGGAATACCCCGGCATCGGCAAGCCCCGGACTCCACCCGTGACCAGGTACGGGCCGCCGCTGCGCCTTTTCGGTGGGCATGGCTTGTGCGTCTATTTCGCTCTTGATGCCCTCTCGGATGGTCGACTACGAGCCTGCCCTGGCCCGTCCTGTTCTTCCCGCCACTCTCGGTGCGCCGACATCGGAGACTCGGCCGTTTATGGGAGGGCCGCGGCGATGCAGTCGAGGACGCGCTGGAGCCCGTGCCGGAACTGGTCGTCGCGGCTCAGGTGCGGCTGGCGCGCCTCCATCACGATCTTGGTGAAGATCGGGTACTTCCCGCTCTTCACCAGCCGGTCAACGTACGGGTAACTCCGCGCCATCCACTCCGACTCGCTGAGCCCGCTGCGGCGGAATTCCTCGGCCGAGCTGATCTCCTCGCGGACGGTGCCCTCGATGTAGCCGTTCAGCATGGCCATGAGGCCGAGGTTCTCGTCGATGGAGACGAAGACGTCGAGCACTCCCATCAGCCGTTCGATCAAGAGCAGCTGGTTGGGGCCGAGGCTGGGGAGTGACCGCTGCACGGTGGCGATCCACGGGTGCCTCAGCCACATGGCCCGCAGCCCGTCGGCGTAGCGGGTCAGGTCGGCGCGCCAGTCGCCCGAGGGCATGCCCGTGACGTCGATCTCGCCCATCAGCCGGTCGGCCATGAGCTCGACCAGGTTGTCGCGGCTCGGGACGTACCGGTAGAGGGACATCGCGCCGGCGCCGATCTCGGCGGCGATCCGCCGCATGGTGGCGGCCTCAAGCCCTTCGGCGTCGGCGATCCGGATCGCCGCCTCGGTGATCTGCGCGCGGCTGTAGACCGGCTTCGGCCCGCGGGCGGGGCGCTCGGGCCGCATCCAGATGTTCACGTACTCGGCGTCGGCCACCGTCTCCTCCTCCCCAGTTGCGTACATGGTACCCAGTAATCTAACCTGACCCGCAACCGCGTACAACGTACCCAGTGGAGGGGTCATGCTTGATCCGATCGTGGTCGCCGAGGGGCTGCACAAGTCCTTCGGCGACACCCATGCATTACGGGGGCTGGACCTGAGCGTCCCGAGAGGAACGGTCTGCGGCGTGCTGGGCCCGAACGGCGCGGGGAAGACGACCGCGGTGCGCATCCTGGCGACCTTGTCCGATCCCGATGCCGGGCACGCCCGCATCGCCGGATACGACGTCGTCCGCGAGGCCGGCAAGGTGCGCGCCAGGATCGGGCTCGCGGGCCAGTACGCCGCCGTGGACGAGAAGCTCACCGGCCGCGGCAACCTGCGCATGTTCGGGCGCCTCTCCCACCTGTCCCGGCGCGAGGCGCACCGGCGGGCCGACGAGCTGCTCGAACGCTTCGGTCTGATGGACGCCGCCGATCGGCAGGTCACCGGCTACTCCGGTGGCATGCGGCGCCGCCTCGACCTGATCACCAGTCTCATCCTGCGCCCCGAGGTGCTCTTCCTGGACGAGCCGACCACTGGCCTGGACCCGCGCAGCCGCGGCGAGATCTGGGACAACGTCCGCGAGCTGGTGGCGGACGGCACCACGGTGCTGCTCACCACGCAGTACCTGGACGAGGCCGACCAGCTGGCTGACGACATCGCCGTCGTCGACCACGGACAGGTGATCGCCACGGGCACACCCGACGAGCTGAAGGCCACGATCGGCGACCGCCTCGACGTCGTCCTCGAAGACCCCGCCGCCCTGCGTCCGGCGGCGACCGTGCTGAAAGCCCTGGCCGGGACCGATCCCTCGATGACCGGCGCCGACCGGCTCAGCGTCGCCCTGCCGGGCGGCGGCTTCCGGCTCGCCGACATCGTGCGCGAGCTCGACCGCGCCGGGGTCGCCGCGGCCGACGTGCGGCTGCGCCGCCCCACCCTCGACGAGGTGTTCCTGCGCCTCACCGACCGGAAGGAGCTGGTCTGATGACCGACCTCGCCTCGCCGCTGGGCCGCCGCCTGCGGTGGACGTTCACCGACGGGCTGACCCTGGTCGGCCGCGAGCTGGGACGGCTGCGACACGATCCCGGCGAACTCGTCGCGGCGCTGATCTTCCCGGCCGTCATGGTGGTGCTGTTCGGGTACGTCTTCGGCAGCGCGATCCAGGTGCCGGACGGCGGCGACTACCGCGAGTACCTCATGCCCGGCCTGTTCGCGATGGTGACCTTCTCCGCGGTGATGGGGGTCATGACGCGGATGGCCACCGACGCCTCCCGCGGTGTAATGGACCGGTTCCGCTCCATGCCGATGGCGCGCTTGGCGGTGCCGTTCGGGCAGACCGGCGCCGACCTGCTGACCGGCCTGCTGATGCTGGCCATCATGGTGGGCGCGGGCCTGCTGGTGGGCTGGCAGCCGCACCGCGGCCTGATCCCCACGGCCCAGGCGTTCCTGCTGATGATCGTGCTGCGGTACGCGCTGAGCTGGGCGGGCGTCTATGTGGGCCTGGCGGTGAAGAACGACCAGGTCGCCGACGCGATGGTGCCGCTGTTCCTGCCGTTCACGATGCTGTCGAACGCGTTCGTCCCGACCGACGGCATGCCGGGCTGGCTGCGCTTCCTGGCCGACTGGAACCCGGTGAGCGCGCTCACCGCCGCCTCACGGGAGCTGTTCGGCAACCCGGGCGCCCCGTCCGGAAACGTGGCCTGGCCACTCGCGCATCCGGTGACCGCCGTCCTGCTCTGGTCGGCCGCGCTGCTGGTGATCTTCGTCCCGCTGTCGCTCCGCGCCTACATGCGCAGAGGACGCTGAACGCTCCAGGCATCTGCCAGACCGCGTGTTCTCCTCCGAAAGGCGCAAAACATCCACGAAGAGGTGCAGCAGATCCTGGACTGGGCTGCCGAGGACAGCATTCCCGGTATCGTCGCCGAAGTTCACGACGCCGACGGAACATGGTTCGGCACCGCAGGGCTGTGGGCCGTGTACTGGCGGCCCGGTGCTCGGTGGCCGCGCGGAAAGCCGTGTAGGCGGTGGCGTTCGGGTGGAGCGGCGGCAGCTGACTCGACTGGGCCTGACCTTCGCCGCGATCGCCGTGGCCTCCTCGGCGATCATCCCGGCCTCCGCTACGGCGGGCACCGCCGCCGGCCGGGTGCGGCTGGCGGAGCTGCTGCGGGCGGGGCGGCCCCTGCTCCTCGACCTGGCCGGGCGGGACGACCTGGTGCAGGTCGCCTCGGGGTGGGCGGACCGGCTGGACGTGGTCAGGGCCAAGACCGACCACGAAGCGGAGGCGCTCCTGGTGCGGCCTGACGGGTACGTGGCGTGGGTGCCGGGAGTCACCGGACACCCGCTGCGAGAGTCGCTCGAACGATGGCTCGGAACCGGCGCGGCTGAGTCTCCCTGAGGCGATCGCAGCCGCGGGCCGGCCTGTGGAACTCAATCGACGCTCGCGTCCTCAGGTGTCCCGCGCGCCAGCGTCGCGAGCAGATCGAGAGCGGTGGCGAGGTCCTGCCGGCTGGGCGAGGAGATCGCCAACCGGACCGCGTTGGGGGCGCGACCCGAGCCGATGGC
>NZ_JBFAMX010000156.1:0-19972 GCF_040659615.1 Nonomuraea sp. NPDC049784 | reverse complement strand
CTCGCGCTGCCGCTCGCCGCCTGGCTCGGCTGTGCGGTGACGGCCGGGCCGTTGCAGTACGTTCAGGCGCTCGGCGCCGACCGCCAGACGATCGTCGCCCTTCTGGCGGGCCTGGCCGGTGGCGGCATCGGCGCCGCCGCGGGCGCGGCCGCGCTCCGGCACGCGGAGACCAGGCTCGGGCTGGTCTCCTTCATCGTGATGTTCGACGTCCTCGACGTGGCCCACGGTCGGCTGGACCTGCTCGAGCCGCTGTTGGTCCTGGTCGCTCCCGCCGTGCTCGTCGCCGTGGCGACTTGGCGGGCGACCCGGCGGGGCGGGAGCCTCGGGTCGGGAGTGCTCGCGGGCGTGGCGGGGCCCTTGCTGATCTGGTCCGTCTACCTGATGATCGGCCCCCGGCTCTACGACCACACCACGCAGAGCGGGCCGTACTACTGGGCCTTCTTCATGACACTCATGGCGCTGGTCCTCGCGCCGATGGTGGCCGGTCTGGCGCTCGTGCTGCCCCGAGCGCCCCTCGAGAAGACGTCGGCGCCCTAGAGCCAGACGGCGGAGACGCGGCGCGCCCCCGGCCGGTCAGCGGGCGAGGACGCGGGCCAGGGCGTGCAGGGTCTCCAGGGGCGTGCCGGGTGGCGGGGAGACCCGGAGGACGGGTTGGCTCAGGTCCAGTGGCGCCCGGGTGGTCGGCACGACGCTGACCAGCAGGGACGCCTCGGCGGCCCGGGCGGCGGCGCTCTCCGCCGTGTCGCCGGGCGGGGGTCTGAGCGTGACGAGGGCGGACGGCTCGTCGAGCGGCTCGGCCACGCGCCATCCGCCGGCCCCGTCGAGCACGCCACGCGCCGTGCGACCGAGGTCGGCCAGGTGCGCGTGGACCGCGGGCGGGCCGAGCGCGTGATGCTCGAGCACGGCCACACCGAGCCCGACCTGTGCCGCGACCGCCGCCTCCGAACTCTCGTACCGCACCGCGCCGGACACCGGCACCGGATCATCGGCCCGTGACGTCCAGAGGTGGCCGCGGAGGGTCGGGACCGCGGCGTCCATGGCCGGTGTGAGGCCGGGCACGATCAGGAAACCGACGCCGCGCGGGCCGGCGAGCCACTTGCGGGAGGTGCCCACGTAAGCGGTCGCGCCTGCCCCGCGTACCTCCACGTGCCCGAGCGACTGGCAGACGTCGAGCACGAGCGGGACGCCGGCCGCGCGGCACCGCGCCCCGATCTCCCCTACTGGCTGCACGACGCCGTGATGTGAGGCGATGTGCGAGACGATCACCAGGTCGAGCCCCGCCCCCAGTTCGGACGGGTCCAGGCGGCCGTCGCCGTCCACCGGCAGCTCGACCGGCTTCCAGCCGCGCTGGGCGGCCAGGCGGTGCAGCAGCATCAGCGTGCTGCCGTACTCGGCGCGGGTGTAGCCGACGCGGCTGCCCGGCTCGAGCCGCCATCCGCCCAGGAGAGCCGCCATCGCCGCCGTGCCGCTTTCCAGGAACGCCACATCCCCCGGATCGGCCCCGACGAGCGCGGCCAGGGCCGACTTCGCCGGGGTGAGGTCCGGTACGGCCGCGTAGCCGCCGCGCTCCCGTTCCAGCCGCAGGTGCGCCACGACCGCGTCGAACACCTGGTCGCTGGGCACGTTGCAACCGGCCGCGTCGAGATGCCCTGGCGGCACCACGCTGCGCGCACCCCGCCACGCCCCGGCGATCACGCCTGGGCCAGGACCAGGGTGAAGTCACCTGCCGGGTCGGTGTAGCCGCGGCGGACCTGGAAGCCCGCCGTCACCAGCTCCTGCCGCAGCCCCTCCGGCCGGAACTTGGCGCTGATCTCGGTACGCATCTCCTCCCCCTCGGCGAAGTCCACGACCATCCCGAGGCTCTCGATGCGAACCCGCATGTCCCGGCCGGCCCGCAGCCGCATCTCGATCCAGTCGTGCCGCTCGTCGTACAGCGCGACGTGCTCGAACGCCTCCGGCTCGAAGTCCGCCCGCAGCTCGCGGTTGATCACCCGCAGCACGTTCCGGTTGAAGGCGGCCGTCACCCCGGCCGCGTCGTCGTAGGCGGCCACCAGCCGCCCGGTGTCCTTCACCAGGTCGGCCCCCAGCAGGAACGTGTCCCCGCGCCGGAGCGTGGCCCGCAACTCCTTCATGAACACCCTGCGGGCGGCGGGTTCGAGGTTCCCTATCGTGCCGCCGAGGAAGGCCACCATCCGCCGCCCGGTACGCGGCAGCAACCCCAGATGTCGCTCGAAGTCGGCGCACACCGCCCGCACCTCCAGTCCGGCGAAGCGCCCGGCCAGCCGCCGCGCCGCCGCCTCGAGGGTCACGGAGTCCACATCCACCGGCGTGTACGTGCGCAACGTGCCCGCCGCGGCGAGCGCCTCCAGCAGCAGCTCGGTCTTCTCGCTGGTGCCCGACCCCAGCTCGACCAGCGTGTCCGCGCCGGAGGCCGCCGCCAGATCCGCGGCCCGCGCCCGCAGGATCGCCAGCTCGCGCCGGGTCGGGTAGTACTCGGGCAACCGTGTGATGCGGGTGAACAGGTCGCTGCCCGCGACGTCGTAGAACCACTTGGGCGGCAACCACTTGGGCGACGCAGTCAGGCCGGCCCTGACGTCGCGTTCGAGCGCCTGCCGCAGGTAGTCGTGGTCAAGATGGTTGATCACATGCACGATGGACTGACTGACGGCCATGAGGCCTCCTTAGATCACAACGGCTGCAAGCTCACGCGGTCGCGTGTGGCGGTGAACAGGCTGCGCTCGGGAACGGCCTGCCAGCCCGGCAGGTCGTCGAGCGGCTCGCTGGCCACGAGCACGCCGTCGTCGTGTTGGCGGTAGAAGAGCGTGTCGCCCCAGACGGTGGCGGCGACGGACGCGCCGTCGCAGGCGAGCAGGTTGAGGCGGGCGCCGGGGTCCTTCTCCCCGGCGTGGACGACGACCTCGGCCAGCGCCGCGCCCAGGCCCAGCCCGGTGCGCCTGCGCAAGAACACGGCGGCCGCGACCCAGGCGGCGTCGCACGTGCTCTCCGCGCGATCGGCCAGGTCGTCGGCGAGGTCACGCAGCGCGTCCCTGCTGACGCGCCCGTTGTGGCTGAGCAGCCAGCCTCCGTCGGTGAACGGCGCAGTGGCGCTCTCCTCGATCGGCATGCCCGTGGTGGCCGAGCGCACGGCCGCGAGCAGGCAGGTCGAGCGGGCGACCTGCGCGAGCCCGGGAAGGTTGGCGTCGGCCCAGATGGGCCCGGTACGGCGGTACCGCACGGGCTCGGCCCGGACGGAGTCGTACCAGCCCATGCCGTAGCCGTCGGCGTTGATCAGGCCCTGGCGCTGGCGGCGGGGCGCGTACGACTGTTTGAGCAGCCCGTGCTCGGGCTCGTCGATGAGCCAGGTGAGCGGGCGGGCGGCGCCCAGCCAGGCGGCGTGCCTGCACACCTCAGACCAGCTCCGAACGTGCGCACCGGAACCCGGTGAAGATCTGCCTGCGGATCGGATAATCCCAGTTCCTGAACGTGGTGCGCACCGCCGCCGGGTCGGCCGCCCAGGAGCCGCCGCGCAGCACCCGGTAGTCCTGGCCGAAGAACACCTCGCTGTACTCCTTGTACGGGAAGCTGCGGAATCCGGGATAGGGCTGGAACCAGGAGTCCGTCCACTCCCAGACGTCTCCCACCATCTGCTCGGCCCCGTACGCGCTGGCCCCGCCCGGATAGGCGCCCAGCGGCGCCGGGTGGGCGGCGCGGTGGCCGAGGTTCGTCCGGTCGGGGCCCGGGTCCTCCTCGCCCCACGGGTATCGGCGGGCCCGCCGGGCCTCCGGGTCCCAGCCGCAGGCCTTCTCCCACTCGGCCTCGGTGGGCAGCCGCTTGCCCGCCCAGCGGGCGTAGGCGTCGGCTTCGTACCAGCTCACATGCTGGACCGGTTCGTCCATCGGGAGGGGCTCGGTCCGGCCGAAGCGGGTGCGCCACCAGGCGTGGCCGTCCCTGACCCAGAACAGAGGAGCGAAGACACCTCTGCGCTGCCGCCACTGCCAGCCCTCCGCGGTCCACCAGCGCGGGTCTTCGTAGCCGCCGTCCTCGATGAACGCGACGTAGGCGCGGTTGCCGACGGGGAGCCGGTCGATCCAGTAGGCGGCGAGTTCGACCTGGTGGGCGGGGCGCTCGTTGTCGTAGGCCCAGGGCAGCGTGTCGGTGCCCATGAAGAAGGGGCCGGCGGGCACGTACACCTCCTCGGGGCCGCCGCTCCGTCCTGCCGGGAGCTCGCCGTCGCGCACCAGGCCGGGCTGCCCGGACAGCTGCAGGGTGGCCAGCATGGTCTCGTCGTGCTGGTGCTCGTGCTGGATCACCAGGCCGAACACGAAGCCGTCGCGGTGCAGCGGCGTGGGGCCGTCGAGGTCGATCGCGTCGAGGACGTCGAGCACACGCCCGCGCACACCCTCGATGTAGCGGCGGGCCTCGGCCGGGCCCAGGAGGGGCAGGGTGGGGCGGTCTTTACGCGGGTGTTTGAACGCGTCGTAGATGTCGTCGATCTCGGGGCGGAGCGGGTCGATGCCGCCGGCCTCGCGCAGCACCCAGAGCTCCTCGTAGTTGCCCACGTGAGCGAGGTCCCAGACCAGCGGCGACATCAGCGGCGAGTGCTGGCGCACCAGCAGGTCGTCGTCCGCCGCCGTATAGGCGAGCGACCGGTCGCGGACGGCGAGAAGCTCGGCCGCGATGCGTTCCTTGAAGTCGTTCATTACTGTCCTTCCCCGTTGAGCCAGGCCGGGATGCGCCGTCCCGGCCCCGCATCCATCAGGTCGGCCGCCGGCGAGCGGCCCGGTGTCACGTGCCTGTCGGCGAACGCCGCCACCTCGCCGACCAGGCCGGGGCCCGCGCCGAGGCGGGGCAGCGCCTCCAGAGCGGCACGGAAGCACACCTCGGCGGCCCGGCTCAGGCGCGGGTCGGCCAGCCCGCACCGCGCCGCCACCTCCCACCACTTCCGGTACGGCTCCACGGCCGCGAGCGCGGCGTCGGCGGCCCGGTCGTCGGTGACGAGGGCGTGGGTCACGGCCGCGCACACCGGCCAGTCCGCCGGGTGCTGGGCGTCGAGGTAGCGGATCTCCAGCCAGCCTCGGGGCCGCACAGGAGGGAAGAGCGTCGTGGCGTGGTAGGCCAGGTCGTCGGTGGTGGGCCGGCGCTCACCGCCGCCGTCCAGCCAGTCGCGGAACGTCGAGCCGTCGCGCACCGGGCGGCAATGCTCCTCGCCGTCGCGTACCAGCATGAGGCGCGCGTCCAGCAGGTATTCGGCCCAGTCGGCGGCGGGGTCGCCCGAGGCGGCCACGGGTGAGGTGCGGGTGCGGTCGAGGCGACCCCACACGGCCTGGCGGCCCGACATCCAGCCGCACGGGCGGCCGCCGCTCAGCGGCGAGTTGGCGAAGGCCGCCATCAGCACGGGGCCGAGCGCGTGCGCCCGCTCCCAGCGCGCCGCAGGCCGCTCCCCCAGGTCCAGGTTGACCTGGACGGACGCGGTCGAGCACATCATCAGCGCCCCGTACGGCTCGCCGAGGAACTCGGCCATGGCCTCGTACCGGGGCAGGCGCAGCTGGCGGCGGGGCGGTCGCACCGGGTCGAGGCCCACTCCGGCCAGGACCAGCCCCTCCTCGTGCAGGGCGGCGCGCACGGCGGCCACATCGGCGGCCAGGCAGGCGAGCGCGTCCGGCAGCGAGGCCGCCGGGCCGGACAGTTCGAGCTGGCCACCCGGCTCGAACGTCACCCGGCTGCCGCCCGGCAGCGCGGGGATGACGCGCTCGACCCTGGCCAGCGGGACGTACGCGGCCTCGGCCGCACGGTCGAAGACCAGGAACTCCAGCTCGACGCCCACCCGGTCCGCGGCATCCAGGCCCGGCTCGAAGCAGCGGCGCGCGAAGTCCGCCACGTCGGAGGCGTCCCGCAGCGGCGTGCCCTCGGACGTCAGGCCGATCATCGTCTACCCTTCGCGTGGCGCACAGGTCTACAGACCCGCGAGACTCGCCAGCGTTACAGGTAATTTTTGGGCAATCGACCGGCCGGGCTCACCGGCCTCCGGTCATAACCGCCGCCGCTCGCGGAAGGCAGACATGAGCCGCGCGCGCACATCGGTGGGCAGCTCCTCCGGAGGCGGGTCACCGAGGACACCGATGGTCGCCTGGAACTGCTCGAAGTAGCGCTCACACCCTTCGCAGCAGGCCAGATGCGCCTGCACGCCGTCGCGTGCCGGCCGGTCGAGGGCGTCTTCAAGGTAGGCGGTGATGAGTCCCGCCAGTTCGTCGCAGGTGAACCGCTTCACGACGTCGACCGCCCTTTTCTCTGGATATGAACCGCTTCACTAATTGTGCCGCCACATCGGCCAGAAGGAGCCTGCGAGCTATTCTGGCTGCTTCACGGACTCGAAGTAGTCGGCCAGCCAGTCACGCACGGCCGTGCGGGCGCGATGCAGCAGCACCCGCTGGTTGGCCGCGGAGATCTCCAGGATCTCGCACACCTCCTCCGAAGTGCACCCCTCAACGTCGCGCAAGGTGATCACGGTCCGCTGCCGGGGAGGCAGCCTGGACAGCCCCTCGGCGATCAGCCCGCGCACCTCCGAGGCGAGCGCCTCGCTCTCGGGCGTCGGCCAGGTCGCGGGGAGCTCCTTCCAACCATCCGGCAGCACCGCGTCGAGGCCCTTGTCCGCCACCCCGTCCTGCTCGAAGGAGCTCCACGGCAGCGTGCGGCTCTCACGGGCGCCCCGCGTCTTCGCGGTGTTGACCAGGATGCGGTAGACCCACGTCTTGACCGACGAGCGGCTCTCGAAGGCGTCGATCCCACCGATCACCGCCAGCCACGTGTCCTGGACGACCTCCTCCGCCGAGTGGTCGGTGGACACGTAAGACCTGGCCACCCGCAACATGCCCCCGGACCAGGTGTCGAGCAGCGCCGCGAACATCGCCTCATCTCCGGCGCGCAGGGCCGTGACGACGACGTCATCCGGGGGCAGCCCACCGCCCGCGAAAGACCCCACGATCGCCCCCTCCGGTCGAACGCTGAGACATGGCGTCGGGACCGAACCTCGGCCCCATGCCTGGGACTAACCCGCCCCACGCTAATCATTCCCACTGACGTTCTTCCGTCCCTGCGGTGTCTTCACGTTGAAGACACCGCAGGGCCTTCGCGCACGGGCGTGCCGGTCACGGAGCGCTCAGCACTTCGATCAGTTGCTTGGCGAAGTCCTCAGGAGCGTCGGTGAAACCGCTGTGCGCGCCCGGGAACTCGACCAGCTCGGTCCCGAGCCGCTCTGCCAGCACGGCGGCGGGCCGGTACGGCAGATGCCCCTTGGTCTCACGCCCGGCCGCGAGGACCACCCGGTCGGAGACCTGGCCAAGAGCGGCCAGGTCGGGCACGTAGGAGGTGAATTGCCGCAACTCGTGCTCCATCATGATCGGAGCGTTGCGCATCAGCCGGGTCATCATCTCAGCGGCGCGAGGAGGCAACGAGGCAGGGTCCGGCATGGCTTTCATGGTGCCGCCTATGCCCTCCACGAACCGAGCGGACGCAGCCACGAGCCCTTGCGTGCGAAAGAGCTGGTACACCTCCTCGACGAAGGCCAGTTGCGCGGAGGCGTCGGGCAACAGGGCGAAGCACGGCGGCTCATGGGCGACCAGTCGACGTACCCGGGAAGGATGGCGGGCGAGCAGGTCAAGACCGACGATGGCGCCGCTGCTGCCACCGAAGACGTAGGCGGGCCGGTCGGGGCTAACCACGTCGAGCAGCCGGCAGGCGTCGTCGCTCTGCACGTCGACCCGCTGATCCACGGGGACCGGGCTGTCAAGGCGGCTGCGCGAGTACCCGCGTGGGTCGAGGGTGACGAGGGTGAAGTGCTCGGCGAGCGGGCCGGCCACCACGTCGAAGACGGCCGCGTCACCGCCGCCGCCCGGCAGCATGAGGAGCACCGGCCCGCTGCCGCTGACCTCGTAATAGAGGCTGGCACCGGGTACGGACAGCATAGTCATGATCTTCCTTTCCTTGCGCGCGGCGTAAGTACGACGCATCCAGCTAACTAGAGAGAGTAGCTTATTTCCTAGGATCATTAGGTTTAGTGAGAACGCGCCTGCCCCGAGCGCGCACTGGGACCTGCGCGAGCGGCCACGGCACCGCCTGAGGCGGCGGGGTCAGGGGATCCAGCGCATGGCCAGGAGCAGGGTGTCGTCGCTGTGCAGCACCTTGCGGTGCATCACCCGTACGAGCGTGTCGGTCAGCTCGTCCACCTCTCGGTGCCGCCACGTCAGCTCGGCCAGCTCGTCCAGCCCGCGTTGAGATCGCGCCGGGCCTCCACCAGCCCGTCGGCCCGTCGTTTTCGGGGACAGGTTCGGTCCTGTCACGGTGAGACTCCGCCCGGCCGGTTGTCGTCAGCCGCGAACGGCATCACCGGCCCGACACCGTCGCTCACCGGTACATATCGGCGCCAAGACAGGAACTCATCGGAACGGCTGCGCTTCCCACCCTGCTGGGGACCGGGCGACGGTCAGCGGGGACCGGTGAGGCGGACGTCGCCCTTCGTGGACAGGACGAATACCTGCCAGTTGTAGTACGCGTAGAAGCTCCGGGCATCGCGCTTGATCTGGCGAGCGTGCGCCAGAACGGCATCTACGTACCGGTTGTCATGGTTGTAGGCGAACACAGCACGCCGGTAGTCGCGAGGCGCCCCCGACGCCTTGAGGTAGTTGGCCGCACCAAGCACCGCGTCGCGTGCGTTGTGAACATCACCGCCTAGCCCGTACTGCTGCCACGTGCCCGGCATGAACTGCATCGGTCCCTGCGCGCCGCTGGAGCTCGCCGACCTGACCCGCCCGAACTTCGTCTCCACGAGCATGATCGCCGCGAGCACCTCCCACTCGACGCCGAACCGCTTCTCGGCGCGCAGCATGTAGCCGCGCAACTGCTCGGCAGGCACCGGCTCGGCCAGTCGCATCCGCTTGCGCTGTGCCGCGCCGATCGGACGAGCCATCGACAGCAGCTTCCCGACAGCCGTGACGTTGTCGCGGGCCTCCGCTGCCAGCGCTTTGGGCAACCGCCCGATGGTCTGCCGGGCCAGCGGCGTATTACGGGCCAGTGTGCGGTAGATGCGCTGCTGATGAAGGGCTTGCAGCACCACGTCCTGCGGCGATGAGGCCTGCGATCCCTTGGCCGTCCAGCCGTCGATCGCCTCGTTCAGCGCGGTGGTCGTCTTCTTCAGATCGTCGGCCAACGCGACGGGATCCGTGGCGATGGGGGCGTCAGGGGCGGGCACATCCGCGGCCCCGGCCGACAGAGAAGGTGTTTGGGCGGCGTTCGGGGCGGGCCGCTCGGTTGTCGCTGCTCCGCCCGCCACATCGCCACAGCTCGTGAGGACGACTACGGTGGATGTCGCGATCATGACGTGGGCCAGTCTCATGACGATCTACCGTAGCGCCAGGACCGCCCGTCCGCCCTGAACGGCTGGCGGGTAGCGAACCGGCATCACTGCCGCGTTCGCCGCCGAGCCGCTACCGGATGCGGATGAAGTGACGCTCGGGTTGTGGGCAGCAGGCCGCCGAGTTCTTCCTGCTGCGTGGCGCCGACATCAACTGGGTCGGCTATGACGGGCTGACGGCGCTGGATGCCGCCCGCCGCTCCGGCGCCGGCGAACTGGCCGCCTGGCTCGTCACGCGCGGCGCCCGTGCCGCGGCCCGGTCCGGCTGAGGTCGGCCACCAAACAAGTAACTACGGTTACAAATCAGGTGCGCCGCTCAGCAGCGACACGGATCGGTAACGAATCCCCGGCCAGGTCTTGCCGAAGCCCCCCGTTTGCCCTTAACTCCATTATATCGACTTTTTAAGTAGGGAATAGGGAGATCCGGTGAACGGGCTTCGGAGTCTGGCAGCGGCTGCGGCCTTGGCGTCGGTCGCTACTCTGACCGCCGCCTGCGGGGGCGGGGCAGGCAGCGGATCTGACGGCAAGGTGCAGCTGTCGCTGGTGGCGTATTCCACGCCACAGGCGGCGTACGAGAAGATCATTCAGGCCTTTCAGGCCACGCCGGAGGGCAAGAACGTCACCTTCACCAAGTCCTTCGGGGCCTCCGGCGACCAGAGCCGGGCCGTGGAGGCCGGCCTGAAGGCCGACATCGTCGCGTTCTCCCTCGAGCCGGACATGACCCGCCTGGTCAAGAAGGGCCTGGTCGCCGAGGACTGGAGCACAGGCGAGACCAAGGGCATGGTCACCGACTCGGTCGTGGTCATCGCCACTCGCAAGGGCAACCCGAAGAGCCTCAAGACCTGGGACGACCTGACCAAGTCTGGCGTCGAGGTCATCACGCCCAACCCGTTCACCTCGGGCGGCGCCCGTTGGAACGTCATGGCCGGGTACGGCGCCAAGTCGAACAAGGGAGCCGACAAGCAGGCCGGCGTGGACTACCTCAACGCGCTGTTCAAGAACGTACCGGTGCAGGACGACAGCGCCCGCAAGTCGCTGCAGACATTCTCCAGCGGCAAGGGCGACGCCATCATCGCCTATGAGAACGAGGCGATCTTCGCGCAGCAGAACAACCAGCCGCTGGACTACACGGTTCCCGACTCCACGATCCTGATCGAGAACCCGGTCGCGGTGACCAAGAACTCGGCCCATCCGAACGAGGCCAAGGCTTTCCTGAAGTTCCTCTACACCTCACAGGCGCAGAAGATCTTCGCCGACAACGGGTACCGGCCGGTGGTCAAGGGCATCCAGGGAGCGAACTTCCCGGCTCCGCCCGCGCTGTTCACCATCGCCGACCTGGGCGGCTGGTCAAAGGTCACGACCGAGTTCTTCGACCCCAAGGGCAGCATCATGGCCGACGTCGAGCGCGAGCTCGGGGTCTCGATCGAGAAGTAGTCACCCGGTGTCCACGCAGACAGTCGTCTCCAGGGCAGGGATCACCCTGCCCTGGAAGAGGGGCACCGCGCTCGGGCTGGGCGCGGCCGTCCTGTACCTGAGCCTGATCGTGCTGATCCCGCTCGCCGCCGTGGTGCTGCGCTCGCAGGAGCGCGGGGTCGGCTACTTCTGGGACGCGATCACCACGCCGGACGCCTGGGCGGCGCTGACGCTGACCATCGGCGCCTCGGCGGTCGTCGCCGCGATCAACCTGGTCATGGGCACGGTCATCGCCTGGGTCCTGGTCCGGGACCGCTTCCCCGGCAAGGCCGTCGTCGACACGCTCATCGACCTGCCGTTCGCCCTGCCCACCATCGTCGCCGGGCTGGTGCTGCTGGCGCTGTACGGCCCGAACAGTCCGCTCGGCATCGACCTGGCCTACAGCCGGGCCGGTGTGGTGCTGGCGCTGCTGTTCGTCACCCTGCCGTTCGTGGTGCGCACGGTCCAGCCGGTCCTGCTGGAGCTCGACACCGACATGGAGCAGGCCGCCGCCTCGCTCGGCGCGAGCTCGGCGCAGATCTTCCGCCGCATCATCCTGCCCAACCTGGTCCCGGCGATGTTGTCGGGCACCGCGCTGGCGTTCTCCAGGTCGATGGCCGAGATCGGCTCCGTGGTGCTGATCTCGGGAAACCTCCCGTTCAAGACCCAGGTGGCCTCGGTGCAAATCTTCGGACAGATCGAAACCGACAACCCGATCGGCGCGGCCTCGGTCTCCACGGTCCTGCTCGTGGTCGCCCTGGCCACACTGGTCGCCCTGGACCTGCTGCAGAGATGGGGCAGCCGCCGTGGCTAAATGCGGACTTCGCGCGCTGGCCCTGGCCTACCTGACGTTCCTGCTCGTGCTGCCGGTCGCGATCATCGGCTGGCGCACCTTCCAGAACGGCCTCGGCCCGGTCCTGGACGCGCTCACCACCCCGCAGGCCCAGTCGGCCTTCCGCGTCACCCTGATCGTGGCGTTCTGGGCCGTTCTGGCCAACACCGTCTTCGGCGTCGGCGCGGCGATCCTGCTGGTACGGCACGACTTCCCCGGCAAGCGCCTGCTCAACGCCCTCATCGACCTGCCCATGGCCGTCTCCCCCGTCGTGGTGGGCCTGGCGTTGATCCTGGTCTACGGCCGCTTCGCCCCCGTGGGCGGGTGGCTGGAGGGCATCGGTGTCCAGGTCATCTTCTCCATCCCCGGCATGGTGATGGCGGCCGTCTTCATCTCCCTGCCCCTGGTCATCCGGGAGGTGATCCCCGTACTGGAGGAACTCGGCGACGAGCAGGAGCAGGCCGCCCGCACGCTGGGCGCCGGCGCGTGGCAGACCTTCCGCCGCATCACCATCCCCGGGATCCGCTGGGCGCTCGCCTACGGCGTCGTATTGTGCCTGGCCCGGGCGCTGGGCGAGTACGGCGCGGTCGCCGTCGTCTCCGGCCGCCTGGTCGAGCAGACCCAGACACTGACCCTCTTCGTGGAAGAACGCTTCCAGAACTTCGACGAGGCCGCCGCCTTCTCCGCCGCCACCGCGCTCGCGCTCGTGGCGGTGGTCACCCTCCTGCTCACCAAGATCCTGCGCCCGAAGGGCTGAACCTCATGGCCATTCAAGTAAGCGGCGTCAACAAGGCGTTCGGGGGAACACCGGTGCTGACGAACGTCTCCATCGACGTGGCCTCCGGCTCTCTGACCGCGCTGCTCGGCCCGAGCGGCGGCGGCAAGTCGACCCTGCTACGCGTCATCGCCGGCCTGGAGACCCCCGACACCGGCAGCGTGGTGATCTCCGGGGTGGATGCCACCCACCTGTCCCCCCAGCGGCGCAACGTCGGGTTCGTCTTCCAGCACTACGCCGCGTTCAAGCACATGAGCGTGTTCAAGAACGTGGCCTTCGGCCTGGAGATCCGTAAACGCCCCAAGGACGAGATCCGCAAGCGCGTGATGGAGCTGCTGGAGCTGGTCCACCTGGAAAGCTTCGCCGACCGGTACCCGGCCCAGCTGTCCGGCGGCCAGCGCCAGCGCATGGCCCTGGCCAGGGCGCTGGCGGTCGAGCCCCAGGTGCTGCTGCTGGACGAGCCGTTCGGCGCTCTCGACGCCCAGGTACGCAAGGAGCTGCGGACCTGGCTACGCCGCCTGCACGACGAGGTCCACGTCACCACCGTATTCGTCACCCACGACCAGGAGGAGGCGATCGAGGTCGCCGACACCATCGTCGTGCTGGCCGAGGGCCAGGTGAAACAGGTCGGCAGCCCCGCCGAGGTCTACGACAACCCCGCCGACCCGTTCGTGATGCGCTTCCTCGGCCCTGTCACCGAACTGGGCGGCCGCCTGGTCCGCCCGCACGACATCGAGATCGGCACCGCCCCGGAGAACGGCAGCGCCCCCGCCACGGTCACCCGGGTCGTCCGGCTCGGCTTCGAGGTCCGGGTGGAGCTGCTCATCGACGGCCAGGAAGCCTGGGCCCAGGTCGCCAGAGGCACCGCCGAACGCCTGGGACTGGCCTCCGGCCAGCTTGTCCACGTGTGGCCCGCCCCGGCCGCCCCTTCTCTCGCCCTGAGCACGACCCCCGCCGTATGAGAATTTCCGCACGCACTCACTACGCCCTGCGCGCCGCCGTCGCCCTCGCAGCGGCGCCACCGGGCCCCATGCCGGCAGGGGAGATCGCCTCCAGCCAGGACATCCCCCGCCGGTTCTGCGACAACATCCTGGCCCAGCTGCGCCTGGCCGGGCTCGTCCGGAGCCAGCGAGGATCGGACGGCGGCTACTCGCTGGCCCGGCCGCCGGAGAAGATCTCCCTTGCCGACATCATCCAGGTGACCGAGGGTCTCGAGGAGCAGATCGAGCACTTCACCGGCCTGGCCAGCCCGCTCACCGGGATCTGGACGGCGATGCGTGAGCACGAGCACGCCCTGCTGAGCGAAATCACCCTCGCCCACATCGTGTCCTCGTCCACCGAATCCGCCCCTGACGCCGGTTCCTAGGGGAGCGACCTGGGCACGGCGACACATGCAGGTGGATGTGCGGCGGCGCGAGTCCCATGAGGCCCGCAGCACGGAACCGAAGCCATGCCCCCGCGAGGGCAGTTGGTAATGGGTGGGGGCCTGGCACCCGCGTACGCCACCAGTTCGCCCAGCCGGTGCCGGGCAGGGCGGCCGGCGGTGCTGGGCGGTACGCGGCATGACGGTTCGCCGCGAGGAGCCGGAGCGCGACCAGAAGGTGTGGACTTCAGGGCTGGGGCAGGGGGTGATGCCGAGGATCAGCAGGTTGTGTTCTTGGGTGGGAGGACCTTGTCGGTGAAGTAGCGGTTGATGTGGTCGCGAGCGCAGGTGTTCACGCCGTAGAGGGTGTGGCCGGGGCCGTCATGGGCGATCGTGACGCTGCCCGCGACCTGGCCGATCGCTCTGGCGACGGCGTCCGATTCGCCCCAGGCGCCTGCGCCGAGCAGAGGCGGAAGTGTCTTGGGGAGCGGGGCGGGCGGGTTGGTGACAGGTGCCGGCCAGCCGATGCATTGCAGAATGCCGGTCGCTATGGTGCTGGCCGGGCCCGCGTCAGGAGCGATCTTCCGGAGACGGTTGATCGTCACGTTGAGCTCCTTCCGATCGGCGGCGCGAGGCCAGTCGGTGCACTCCGTCACGCCGGTGGCCTGGTCGGGGTAGCGGGCGCCACTGGCGGGGACGAAGGCGGAGGCGTCGCCGTCGTGGGCCTTGCGGATGGCCTCGGCCAGGGCCGGCCAGGCCGTCTTGCCCTGTTTGGCCGACGCGATGGCGAAGGTTTGCAGGTCACGGCCCGTATAGGCGACGTTCTTCGCAGCGGGGACGGGAGTGCGATCGGCTCTGGCTACGAGAGCTCGCCAGATGCCGGGGAGGTCCTTGCAGCCGTTGGTGGCGCACCAATCGAAGAAGCGGGTCAGGAACTGCTCGTTGCTCTTGGCCATCTCCTCCAGCTCGCTGTTCCAGTCGGCCGCGCTGTGGTTCCAGGTGCCGTCGAGGACCATCGTGCGCACCTGATCCGGGAAGAGCCGGGCGTAGGCCTGGCCGTAGAAGCCTGCGTAGGAGGCGCCGTAGTAGTTGAGCTTGGCGCCGCCGAGGGCCTTCCTGATGGCTTCCATGTCGCGTGCGTGGTCGGCGGAGCTCATGTTGGCGAAGAGCGCGGGATCAGCCTGGCGACAGACCTCCGCTTGACCGCGGTTGGTGTCGGACAGCCGGCCGAAGTCGGCGTCGTTCCGCGGGAACTCGGGGATCGGGATGCGGGTCCACAGGCAGGGCAGGCCGGTGCTGAGGCCGCGGAACTGCGCACCGTATCCGCGGGTGTCCCAGGTGACGATGTCCATGCGCTTGCGCAGGTCCGTCCACCAGCCGGACAGCGATTCGGTGAGCGCGATGCCGGGCCCGCCGGGGCCGCCATAGGCGATCAGGGCGACGCCCTCCGAGGTGCCGGTGGAGGCGAGACGGCCCAGCTTGAGCGTGATCCTACGGCCGCCGGGGTCCTGCCAGTCGACGGGAACCTGGAGGTCGGCGCACTGCATGCCGACCTTGTCGTTGGGGCACAGACTCCAGTCGAGAGCGTCCGCCGTGTGCTGGGCGCGTATCCCGCCCCCGGCGCTCATCAGGACCAATGCCATCGCGATTGACTTCAGCATGCCGATCACGATGCTTGAAGGGGCGGGTGTGGCGCGTCGGACCACGGTCTGATTTCTCGGAGCTTGAGTCAGACCTGGGGTTGTCATCCCGGGCGCTTCCAGGCCGTTTGCCTCGCCGCGGCATCAGGGCTTGGCGCCTGCGCGAGTACCTCCAAGCCTCAAGCGGCCCAGGGCTTCTTCCCTCTTTCCTGCACGGGTGCCCCATGTAACCTTCCGAGGAGGACGGGAGCGCGGCGGAGATCCGCCCGCATCAGACGGTAGGGCCGACGCATGCGGCGCACGCACCCCCAGGCGCACCCCACCAGCGCCACGACGGTGAACGCGGCCAGCCTGACGAGGTCGTCGTGCCCGAAGGCCAGTTCTCCTTCGGTGTGCGCGAGGAAGCCCGTGGCGAAGCACCAGGCCATCACGCCTGTCGCCAGTGCGGCGAGGTAGCGCCTCGCCCAGGCCCCGAACACGCCGACGGCCACGCCCACCAAGGCGACACGAGCCGTGGTCTCGGAGAAGGTCAGCGAAGCCACGGCGCAGGCGCCGACCGCGAACCCGAAACCGGCCGGAAGCAGCACTTCCAGAGGACGCCTGCGCATCGACCGTTCCTTTCAGCGGGAGCCATTCATATGAAACCGGCCCCGTCCTCCGGGAACGACATTTTCTACGCCATTTCTACGCACCCGATACGGCCGCTAACGCATTATTTACGCGCCAAGGACACGTCAAATCCCTTGCCCACCGATTTGCGGCATGGACATGGTGAGGCCATCGATCGCGGAGAGGAGGGGAAATGACCGTGCAAGCCCGCCGCAGCGTTGCCCGCCCGGCCTGGCTGCGCAATTGGAATGATCACGCCGAGAGCAGAATCAAGCCGGTCGAGCGCGGGCCAGGCCGATCACTTGGACTTGGCGACATGGATGGCGAGCTGGGTGCGATCCCGCGATGCCGACCCTGCGCCCGACAGCTCCAACAACAACGTGGTTGCCGCACGCTTCAGGCGTCTCGCCGGGTGGCTCAGCTGACATCGTCTGTTCCCGAACCGGCGCGGCACTGCCTTACGCGTGGCGGTCAAGTCCGTTAATTTCCTCCGTCTCCCGTTCCCCTGGAGGCCAAAGGTGGTCACCATGATCGGTGACACGCGCGTCTCTGGAGGTCCCGTTGACCATATTCCTACGTGTTCTCCTCGCTTCCATGGCGGCACTTGTCGCGTCGCCGGCCGTGCCGGCCGCCGCGGCCGCAGCGGCGCCGGCCGGCATGTACAGATTTGTGGTCGCGATCGGCGGTTTGAAGACCACCTCGCGCGAGAACTGGGTGCGCCTCGCGACCTACTCCCTCACCGCCGACGGCAAGGCCTACGACTCCCACTTCCACTGGTCGCAGCGCCTGCGCGTGACCCGCAGCTACACCGGCGTCACCGGCGCCGGGTGCGGCGTGCGTGCCTGCCAGGTGCAGACGGCCAACGGCTTCCCCGCCACCAGCTTTCCCGAGCACCTCAGTGGGACCTACACGGTGACCGGTTCGGTGCTGCGCATCACCTGGACCGGCAACGGATGGGAGGAGTGGACGGTCAGCGAGCCGATCGCCGGGCAACTGGCCAAGCTGACCTACCGGGGCAGTTCGTTCGGCGCGACGCACGGATACGGCTACGGCAGCAACGCCACGTGGAGCGAGCGCGCGTCGATGGCGGAGATCGCCGCCTTCGACCACACCCGGCTCAAGCACGACTACCACCTGTGGAAGACCGACGCGGGCACGCCGTACCTTGACGAGGGCGCGGGCAGTCCGTTCTGGATGACCGGGTGGCGCCAGTGCTCGAGCGGTCGATGCCTGGGCGGCGCCACGACCGCCACCGACTACTACCTGTCCACGGCCAACGCCACCTCGACCGACCGCAGAGACACCATCTGGCACTGGCGGCGCGAACTGGCCGACGCGCGCGGCGAGACCTGCTACACCGGCAACTCGCACGTCAAGCCCATGCTGCAGATCATCGACAATGCGGGCGGCTTCCACGGGTGGGTCGCCGTGGAGGCGTCGCTCAACCAGTCTTCCCCGAGCCAGGGCACGTCGGCCGACGACATCGGCGTCTTCGAGCTCAGCGAGTTCTAGGCCACGGCGTCAGAAGATCTCATTACCCCGTGCAGCCGGCCCATCGACGTGTTCCACTGGCTCACCGACAGGTGCAAGTCGTCCAGGTGCCCGCGAGCACCACGTAAATCGCCGACCGCCTCCACCAGATCCGTCCAGAGTCGCGAAAATTATTCATAAATGGCATAGCTATAGGTATTGGAGTGGTTTTCCTACGCCTTAGCACTATAAAAATGCAACACAAGCGCTATGGACCACTTCAGCGCCATTTATTACCCCTACGCTGTCTCCGTTCCACTGACGGCGAGGAGGCCACGTGCTCGGAATCGACACCTGCCTGGCTGAGGTCATGTCCATACCGGGGGCGCTGGACGCGATGCTGGTCGACCACACCAGCGGCATGGCGGTGCCCTGGTGGGCGCCGTCGCGATGATCGCACCGCGTTGAGGCGCGAGCGCGGAGTCCGGGTCAGGAGGTAGGTGCGAGGGCCTGGTCGCCGCGGTCGATGTGGTCGGCGTGGTAAAGGCCCTGGGTGAGGAGGCGGCGCACGTGCTCGTCGGCGGCGGTGTAGTAAACGAAGGTGCCCTCACGGCGGCCCTTGACCAGCCCGGCCAGGCGGAGCTTGGCCAGATGCTGGCTGACGGCGGTGGGGGCGGCGTCGGCGAGCTCGGCCAGGCAGGCCACCGACGACTCACCCTGCAGCAATGCCCACAAGATCTTGATGCGGGTGGGGTCGGACAGCAGCCGGAACGACTCGGCGGCCAGATGCACCTGTTCCTCGTTCGGCATGTCGAAGTCAGGCAAAGAGGTGTGCATACAGTCAGCATATCCTCGAACCTCACTACTTGCATATCTGCGTGAGTGCGCATGTACGATGCTTCGGTGACAACCGAACTGAGGCGCTCCCCCGTGGCCCCACCCCCGGCAACGATGTCCCGCGCCGCAAGGTGGTGGCACAGCGGGGCCGGGTCCCTGATGGAGGTGCGCTGGGCGGCCGCGGCCACCGCGCTGTTCGCAGCCGGCGGCCTGGCCCAGCTGGCCGGGACGCCGCCCTGGCTGTGGTGGGTCCTGTACCTGGCCTGCTACGCCGCCGGAGGCTGGGAACCCGGCCTGGCCGGACTGAAGGCGCTGCGCGAGCGGACGCTGGACGTCGATCTGCTCATGGTCGCCGCGGCGATCGGCGCGGCCGCGATCGGGCAGGTCTTCGACGGCGCGCTGCTGATCGTCATCTTCGCCACCTCCGGCGCGCTGGAAGCGGTGGCGACCAAACGCACCGAGGACTCGGTGCGCGGGCTGCTGGACCTGGCTCCCGAGCAGGCGAGCCGCGTGGACGAGTCCGGGCTGGAGGACGTGGTCCCGGCCGCCGAGTTGCGGGTCGGCGACGTCATCGTGGTCCGGCCAGGAGAGCGGATCGGCGCCGACGGCCAGGTGCTGGCCGGGGCCAGCGACGTCGACCAGGCCTCCATCACCGGCGAGAGCCTGTCCGTGGACAAACAGGCCGGTGACGATGTGTTCGCCGGCACCCTGAACGGTACGGGCGTGCTGCGTGTCCGGGTATCACGGCCGGCCGGGCAGAGCGTGATCGCGCGGATCGTGGCCATGGTGGAACAGGCCAGCGCCACCAAGGCACGAAGCCAGCTGTTCATCGAGAAGGTCGAGCAGCGCTACTCGATCGTCATGGTCGCCGCCACCATTGCCTTGTTCACATTGCCCCTGCTGTGGGGGACACCGGTGCAAGACAGCCTGCTGAGGGCCATGACTTTCATGATCGTCGCCTCGCCCTGCGCGGTGGTGCTGGCCACCATGCCACCGCTGCTGGCCGCCATCGCCACCGCCGGACGCCACGGCGTGCTGGTCAAGTCCGCGGTGGTGATGGAACAGCTGGCCGATGTCACACAGGTGGCTTTCGACAAGACCGGCACACTGACCGAGGGCCGCCCACATCTCGCGCAGATCCACCCCCTGCCTGACCCCAGCCCCCGCGCCGCGACCGGGCAAGACGACATCAACCGGCTCCTGGCGGTGGCCGCCGCCGCGGAGGAAGGCTCGGAGCATCCGCTGGGCCGCGCCGTCGTCGCCGCGGCCCGCGAGCAGGGCCTGACCCTGCCCACGGCCACCCAGTTCGCAGCGGTGCCGGGACGTGGAGTACGGGCCCGCGTCGCCAGGCAGCAGGTCGACATCGGCAGCCCCGCACACCTGCTGGATGGCCGTACCGACGAGGCCGCCGACGCGGCCCGGCAGCTGGCCGCCGGCCTCGAGGAAGGCGGGCACACCGCCGTGGTGATGCTGGTGGACGGCCGGCCCGCCGCCATGCTGGCCCTGGCCGACAGCATCCGCCCGGCTGCTGCCGACACCGTGGCCCGCCTGAACGCGCTGACCGGCGCCCGGCCGGTGCTGCTGATAC
>NZ_JBFAMX010000155.1:0-20061 GCF_040659615.1 Nonomuraea sp. NPDC049784 | reverse complement strand
ACGCTGGCCGCCCACGCGGCCCACTACACGATCACCGTGCCCCCGGGCGGCGAGCGCACGCTGCTCCGCCTCGACCTGGTCGGCGACGTGGCGGTGGCCAGGGTCGGCGACCGCACGGAGGACCTCTACTGGAACGGCACCCCGTGGGACATCGACATCTCCGGCGGCATCGAGACGGTCGAGGTCATGATTTATCCGCTTACGCCGGACACACCGGTGTGGCTGCCCGAGGCCGCGAGAGGGTCCGAGGGCGCGCGCATCCTCGACGCCACCGTGATCGACCACCGCGCGCACCCGCTTGACGCCCTCCGCGAGTAGGCGGATCTTTCTGGGCGGGAGGTCGCGGGCTCCGTGCCCTCGTACCGGATCTTCAGGGCCGGCTCGCCGCCGCCGGGGATCACCACGCTTCCACCGCGCACGCGCCCTTGCGGACGCCCAACTCGACCAGGTCCGTCTCCACCGCGGAGAGCGGATCGTCGAGCGGGATCCGGAACGTACGGATCTGGCCCGGCCCGAAGTCCGCCGTGAGCCTGATCCGGGCCAGCGGGACGTCGAGGATCGCCAGGGCGGCCCGGCCCGTGGTCTCGACGGCCCTGACCACCAGGTCGCGCGGCGCGTCCTCGTGCAGCTTGACCGCGGTCACCATGACCTGGCCGCCGCCGTCGTCCAGATAGCCGCGCGCCGCCAGGAGCGGGCCGTCGTGGAAGCTCTCCAGCATCGCGCGTACCGGGGAGCCGAGCAGCGCGGCCCGCCGGGTGAGCCCGGCCGCGCGCCGCCCCCGCCGGCCCGCCGTCTCCGGCAACGCGCCTTGAGAAGCGGAGCATCGAGCTCCCCGCACCCGCCGTGGTCGCAGGGGCGCCGTTCACCAAGCCGGAGCAGCCCCGGCACAGAGAAAGGGCCCGGTCTCAGAGACCGGGCCCTTTCGGCGAAGGCGCCTTCGGAGGGGAGGGAGGCGCCTTCAGGGAAGGGACGTCAGTGCTCAGTGGCCTTCTCCGCACCGACACCGGTGAGGGAGCGGACCTCTATCTCGGCGTACTTCGCGGCGTTGTACTCCTTGCTGAGGATCGTCCCGAGCCACCCGCACAGGAACCCGAGCGGGATCGACACGATGCCGGGGTTGCTCAGCGGGAACCAGTGGAAGTCCACGCCGTGGATCAGCGCCGTCACCGCGGTCCCGGCCGGAGGCGCCGGCGCGGAGACGACGGGCGAGAAGATCACCAGGATCAGAGCGGACCCCAGGCCGCCGTAGATGGCCGAGACCGCGCCCGTCGTGTTGAACCGCTTCCAGAACAGGCTGTAGAGGATCGCCGGCAGGTTGCCGGAGGCCGCGACGGCGAAGGCCAGGGCGACCAGGAAGGCGACGTTCTGCCCCTGGGCCAGGATCCCCAGGCCGATCGCGATGGCGCCGATGACCAGGGCGGACACGCGGGCCACCACGACCTCCTGCCGCTCGGTGGCCTGGCCGCGCTTGAAGACGTGCGCGTACAGGTCGTGGGAGAAGCTGGAGGAGGAGGCCAGCGTGAGGCCGGCCACCACGGCGAGGATCGTGGCGAAGGCGACGGCGCCGATGAGGGCCAGCAGGATCGTGCCGCCGACCGAGCCGAAGATCTCCTGGCCGATCTTCTCGGCCAGCATCGGGGCGGCCGTGTTGCCCGCCTTGTCGCCCTTGACGATCGCCTCCTTGCCGACCAGGGCCGCCGCGCCGAAGCCGAGGACCAGGGTCAGCAGGTAGAACACGCCGATGATGCCGATGCCCCACAGGACGGACTTGCGGGCGTCCTTGGCGGTGGGGACGGTGTAGAAGCGGATGAGGATGTGCGGCAGGCCCGCGGTGCCGAGCACGAGGGCGAGGCCCAGGCTGATGAGGTCGATCTTGCCGGCCAGGCCCTGCGCGTCCGTGCCGTACTTCAGGCCGGGGATGAGGAAGTTGCCGGGGTTCGCCTTGGGGCCGCTGGTCGTTGCGGCCTGGCCGAGCAGAGACGACAGGTTGAAGCCGAACTTGCCCAGCACCAGCACGGTCACCAGCGCGGCGCCGCTCATCAGCAGCACGGCCTTGACGATCTGCACCCAGGTGGTGCCCTTCATGCCGCCGAAGACCACGTAAACGATCATCAGCGCGCCCACGCCGACGATCGTCCACGCCTTGCCCGCCTCGCTGGTGATGCCGAGCAGCAGGCCGACCAGCGCGCCCGCGCCCACCATCTGGGCCAGCAGGTAGAAGATGCTGACCACGATCGTGGAGACGCCGGCCGCCGTGCGCACGGGGCGCGGGCTCATCCTGAACGCCAGCACGTCGGCCATGGTGAACTTGCCGGAGTTCCGCATCAGCTCGGCCACCAGCAGCAGCGCGACCAGCCAGGCGACCAGGAACCCGATCGAGTACAGGAACCCGTCGTAGCCGGACAGCGCGATGATGCCCGCGATGCCGAGGAAGGAGGCGGCCGACATGTAGTCGCCGCCGATGGCCAGGCCGTTCTGCACGCCGGTGAACGACCGGCCACCCGCGTAGTAGTCGGCGGCCGTCTTGGTCTGGCGGCTCGCCCAGAACGTGATCGCCAGCGTGCCGGCGACGAAGGTGAGGAAGAGGACCATCCCCAGGGTCGTGGAGCTCACTTGGACTTCTCCTCAACCTCGTGGCGGAGCTTGTCCGCGATCGGGTCGAGCTTCTTCTCGGCATGCCTGGCGTACGCCCACGCGATGAGGAACGTGGAGACGAACTGGAGCAAACCGAAGACGAGACCGACGTTGATGTCGCCGAGCAGCTTGATCCCCATGAAGCCGCGCGCCCATCCGGACAGCACCACGTAGAGCAGGTACCACACGAGGAACGCCACGGTCATCGGGAACGTCCAGGCGCGGAAGCGCCGTTTCAATTCCTGGAATTCACTGCTCTCCTGCACTTGCTCATAGACCGATGCGTCATGTTCTCTAGTCGTCACGAGACCTCCACTGTGATGCGGATCACGCCCAACGTAAGAGCGCAACCTACCTGTCGTGGAGGTCCGTGGTGGCGTTGTTCGGCGAGCCGCTGAGGTCCGGCGCTTAGTTGGGGATGGCCTGCGGCGAAAGGTCCGTTCAGCGCGATGAGCGGTCGCTCATACCCTTCACCGCATTATGGGAGCCCCCATGCCGGAGCACTCGCGTTGGCCGGGACGTCCCTGGGATCCGACGGCCTGACGCCGCGCCGGACGACCACCGCGGTCGCCCCCTTGCGCAGCGGGATCTCGATCGTTTCCGTCCCGCGGTACGGCAGCCGCCCGCCGCGCTCGTCGTGGACCTCGATCGGGCCCTCGATGCCGTGCCGCAGCCGCAGCGGCTCGCCCGCCTCGCTGGTGACCCTGACCCAGTCGGTACGCCCCCGGCTGCGCGAGGCGTCCACCAGGAACGCCCCCTGCGTCCGCAGCCGCTCCACCGAGGCGTCGGCCCAGGTCGCCGAGACCCCGGGGAACACGCCGACCACCCCGCCATGGCTCTGGATCAGCATGTCGAGCAGCGACTGCGCGGCGGCCAGCGGGCTCTCGATGGCGAGGTTGGAGCCTTCCCTGTACATGGTGTTGGGCGTGATCGCGCAGTTGTCGGCCACATTCCCGTCGATGAAGAACCGCAGGTGGGACAGCGCCTCCTCCGGGTTGCCGAACAGCGTCTCCATGGAGGAGGCGGCGGCGAAGCTGTAGCCGTGCCAGCGCTCGCGCATGCTCGCCCAGTGCTCGAAGCTCGTCCGGTCGAGCGACTCGCGCAGCGGGTAGATCCAGAGCAGGTGCGAGTAGTGCCGGTGCGACTCCGCGAGCGGCACGTCCGCCCCGATCATGACGCCCTGCTCGTTCCTGTGGTACGGCGTCAGCCGGTCGAGGATCTCCCGCCACCGGGGAGCGAGCGGGTCGTCGACGCGCAGCCGCTCGACGGTGTCGAGGAGGGTCCGGCAGCCCCAGCGGATGAGCGAGAGGTCGTAGGTGGCGTCGGAGGCGTTGGCGTACTCGGGCGAGCGGGTCTCCGGCAGGTGCAGCTTCCCGTCGGTGCCCTCGACGAGGAACCGGTCGTAGTACGCGATCGCGCCCGTGAGGATCGGATACAGCACGTCCTTGAGCACGGCGGCGTCCATGCTGTGCCGGTGGGCGAGCCAGACGTTGTGCATGGCCCAGGTGAGGTTGCCCGTGTGGTCGTTCGGACTCACGCCGGGGATGCCGACGTAGCGCGGTCCGGGCCGCAACATGCGGTCGCCCGGGTGGCACAGCGCCCAGGACTTCCCGTCGCGGTACCCGGGCTGGACGTTGAGCTCCAGATTCTCGTGATATTTCCGGAACGTGGTGGTGATGGCGTCCAGCTCCGGGTGGTTCGAGGCGTTGATCAGCGGATAGGCGACCTGGACGTTCAGGTTCCACCAGATGTTCGTCCAGCTGCTGCCCACCTCGGGGAACCACGGCCCCCACTCGGTCACCACCGGGGCGTTCTCCCGGGTGGCCGAGGCCATCTTGTAGAGCTGGATCCAGTAGAACCGCTGCAGCTTCTTGTCCGGGATGGAGACCAGGCTGCGCCGGTAGAAGCGCCGCCACCAGTGCCGGTGCACCAGGATCTGCGCCTCCGGGTTGCCGTCGAGCACCTGGCGCACCGCGCGCACGGCCTCGTCCACGCCGGTGGAGTCGGGGTAGCCGTACACGATCGTGGCGGCGAGCAGGCGCTTGCCGCCATCGCGGAGCTCGCGCCAGGCGGAGGTGTAGCCGCCGCCCGCGTGCATGGGCTGCTCGACGTGCCCGTTCGCGATCAGCGGGTCGGGGTTCGCGGTGTATTCGGGCGGGCGGCGGATCGTCCTGGTCGTGGAGGACGGCAGCGGCGTGAAGCCCCAGGCCGCCGCCTCCTCCCCCGCGCTGGGCTCCATCGACACGAGCAGGATGTCACGCTGGTTGAGCACGAGCGCGGTGAGCCGCACGCTGCCCTGCGAGGTCGTCACCGTGCCCGACAGCTCGGCGTGCTCCAGGTCCAGCCGCCAGTCCACGGCCGTGACCGCGCCGGCGAACGTCAGCGTGAGATAGCCGATGGGCAGCCGCGAGTAGCCGATCGCCGCCTCCCACTGGCCCCGCTGGTCCTGCACGAGGGAGTGGTTGAGCATGAAGCGCAGCACGTTGCCCTCGCCGGGCCGCTGGTAGACGTGCGCGGCGAGGAACCCGTTGCCCAGGAACGGCCCCTCCTGCCAGCCGGAGGGCGGCCGCCGCCACACCATGGCGGCGTCGGCCAGGACGTCGCCGTGCACGTCCCCGCCAGGCGACGCCTGGGCCCACGCCACGGGCGAGGTCACCGCCACGCCGGCCGCTCCCGCGCCCGCCACGAACGCTCGGCGTGAGATGCCGGTCATCGGGGTCCCTCCAGGGAAAGCGCGAACAGGTGCAGCTGGGGACGGGTGAGCGTGGGCAGGGTCAGCGAGCGCAGCTCCTTGGCCGGGTCGAGGGCCGCCTGCACCACGAACAAGCCCACCCGCAGCGAGTTGGCGCCCGTGCGGCCGTGGCGGTGGGTGCAGCGGAGCACCTCCATGGCGCCGGACCCGGGCTGGCCGCCCCAGTCGGGCATGACGAACGGCACCTCGGCGGTGGTGCCGTCGGTGTACGTGGCGGTCAGGGTGGAGGTGACGGCCCCTGAGCCGGCCGAGCCGAGCAACCGGACCTTGGCGTACTTCCCGGACGGCACGGTGATCGTCTGGCCCTGACCGGTGACGTTGTTCTTGGTGCCGTCGCCGTACGCGGGGAAGACGAAGCTCAGCCCCTCGTGGCTCAGCGGACCGGCGGGCGGCAGCTCCTCGGCCGGATACGTGTAGCCGGACCCGTCGAAGTCGCCGTCCGTCATCGCCTCGTGCGTGGAGACGCCGTCGTTGTCGAAGGAGCCCGACAGGTCCACCGGCGTGGTGGGCCCGGGAGGCGGGATCGGCGGCAGCCCCCAGGCATCCCCGGGCTTGCTCACGGGCACCGGTCCGATGACCGGGCCGGGCCGCCGGCCCGTGTAGACGAGCACCTCGCCGCCCTTGCCGAGGGCGATCTCCACGACGCCCTCGCCGAGGTCCTTCACCGAAGCGGCACGCCCGTCGGAGAGCACGGCCGTGACCGGCCCGTCCAGGCCGTGCTTGAGCCTGAGCGGCGCCCCCGCCAGGCTCCTGACCCGGATGAACGACGTACGGCCGCCCTTGCGCACCGCCGAGACCAGGAACGCGCCCTGGGTCCTGAAGTCGTGAACGGCGACGTCCTGCCACGACGCGGGAACGGCGGGGAAGACCCGGACGATCCCGCCCCAGCTCTGACAGAGCATGTCGTGGATCGACTGGGCACCCGACAGCGGTGTCTCGATGACCGGGCCGGCTTCGGCGTAGTGGGTGTTGGCCTGGCACGGGTAGCGGCTGGCCGGGTCGAAGAACCGCTCCAGGTAGGACAGTGCGGTGTCGCCCCTGCCCATCATCGCGTAGAGCGAGGCGGCGCCGGTGTAGCTGTAGCCGCGGTGCGCGCTCGTCAGCGACTGCCAGTGGGCGACCGACTTCTCGATCAGCTCCCTGTGCTCAGGCTGGTCCCAGTTGACCAGGTAGAGGGGGTAGACCATGAGGAGGTGGGAGTAGTGCCGGTGCGACTGCGCGTACGGCGTGCTCGCCCCGATCATGAACCCGTTCGCGTCGGCCGGGTAGTCCACGAGCGTGTCGAGCACCTCCACCCACCTGGCCTTGAGCGGGTCGGAGATCCCGAGCCGGTCCGCCGACTCGATCAGCGTCTGGCAGCCCCACCTGATCAGCGCGAGGTCGTAGTTGGTGTCCTGGGGCGGCGTGACCGGGTATTCGGGCGACAACGTGCTGGGCAGGTGCAGCCTGCCGTCCGCGCCCGCGGTCAGGAAGTGCAGGTAGTAGTTGATCGCCCGCCTGAGCAGCGGGAAGACCGTGTCGCGTAAGAGCTTGTCGTCCATGGTGTGCCGGTAGGTCAGCCACACGTTGTGCAGCGCCCACGTGAGGTCGCCCACCTCGGCGCCCGTGCCTGGCGTGCCCACGCTCCGGTTGGCGAACATGTCGGAGCTGCGCCCCACCCCCGCCGAGTCGGCCCGGTAGGCCTCGGGCACGTTGGCGACGAGCTGGTCGCGGTTGCGGTCGAGCGTGCTGGTGAGCGAGTCGAGCTCCAGGTGGTTGGAGCCGTGGATGAGCCAGTACTCGAGCTGCACGTTGAGGTTCCACCACACGGCGGGCCACGGGGTGGTCTCCAGCCAGGGGCCGCTGGTGGCCATGACCGGGCCGCCCACCCGGCTCGCCGCGGCGACCTTGTAGAGCTGGATCCAGTAGAAGCTCTGCAGCCGTTGGTCGGGCAGGGAGACGAAGCTCTTGTTGTAGAAGTCGTGCCACCAGTCCCGGTGCTGCTTCTTCATGATCCCGTACGGCGGCGCGTTCCGGATCTTGCCGAGCGCGGTCTCCTGGGCCTCGGTCGCGGACGGGAAACTGTGGCCCACGGCGACCAGGAGCGTCCCGTCCTTGACGCGGTAGGCGGTGGCGGTCTGTCCCCCGCCGGTGAGCGGCTGGAGCACCTGGTGCACGTCGCCGGCGGTGGCGGTGGTCCAGGCCGGGTTGGGCGTGTAGCCGCTGGGCGCGGCCTCGGAGGCCGATCGGGGGCTGACGGCGTCCTCGGGATGGAAGGTCCAGCGGACCTGCTCCTCCCCTTCGGCCTCGGCCTCGGCGACGAGGACCTCGTCGTGGATGCACGCGGAGAAGGAGAGTTCGCCCTTGTCCGTGGTGATGGTGCCGGTGACCTCGGCGTCCCACAGGCTGAGCCGCCAGTCGACGGCGGTGATCGTGCCCACGGGGTCGAGGGTGACGTGGCCGACGGGCAGGCGGCAGGTGCCCCAGCCGCTGCCGAACTGGGGCCGGTGGTCCTGGACACGGCCGTGCTGGACGGTGAAACGGATCTTGTTCTGGCCGGGCTCCTGATAGACCATGCTGCCCAGCAGCCCGTCTCCGAGGAACGGGCCCTCGTACCAGGTCCTGGGCATCCTGCCCCAGATCAGGTCCTGGCCCTGCATGAACTCCGGCCAGGGCACGCGCTCCTGGAGGCGCCAGCCCTGGGCCGCCGCCGCTTGCGCGGGCGCGGCGCGATCCGCCGCCGTGCGATCCGTTTCCGCGAGCGCCGGAGCGGCGGGGACGAGAGCGAGCCCTAAACCGCCGAGCACGGCACGGCGGGACGGGTCATCAACGGGGGGTGTCATCGGACTCTCCAGATCTCAAACGAGACATCGGATCTTTGGCCTTTATGACACCCAAGATGACCTTAGTCAAGGGATGTTAGCCAAGATTCATCGGATGCATCACCCTTTCACGGCGTAGCCGACGGGCTGGAAGGCGTACTCGGACGGGCCCTTGGGGATGGGTGCCGTCGACCAGGCCGTGACGCCGCTCTCCTGGACCGTCTTGATCACCTCGGGTCCTGGATGAGCATGCCGGTGACGCCCGAGGTGAAGCCCTGGACCATCTCGGGATAGCCTCAGGAGACGGAGTCGGGCGGGGACGCCTCCTTGAAGATCTTGACGTAGAGGTCTTTCGGGATTCAGGGCTTCGCCGTTGTACGCGCTGATCATCATGACCGCGTAGTCCGCGGCGCCCGCACTCCGTCCCGCACTCCCGCGTTTGGACAGCGCTGTCAGTCACGCTAGGCGACCAACCCCCTCCAGCGCTAGACCGAGATCCTTGATCAACGTGTCCGCGGGCTCCAGGCCGACCGAGAGTCGGACGAGGCCGACCGGGATGCCCATCGTCGCCCGCACGCTCTCCTCGGTGGACAGGGCGGGCGCGTTCACCAGGCTCTCGAAGCCTCCCCAGGACACCCCGATCCTGAAATGTCGCAATTTATCGAGGAAACCTCCAACCTCTTCCCGCGACTCCGTGTCCAGCACGAAGCTGAACAGGCTGGAGAACCCCGACATCTGCCGCAACGCGATGGCGTGCCCCGGATGGGACGGCAGCCCGGGATGGTTCACCGCCCGCACGGCCGGATGCCCGCTCAGGAACTCGGCCACGGCCAGCCCCCGCTCCTGGTGCGCCGCCATCCGTACCGGCAGCGTCCGCAGTCCCTTGATCACCTTGGCCGCGTCGTGCGGCGACATGGCGGCCCCGTACAGCTGGTACTCGGTCAGCGCCAGCGGCCTGATCAGCCTGGACGGGCCGGCGACCACGCCGCCGACGAGGTCGCTGTGCCCGCCGATGTACTTCGACAGCGAGTGCACGACGAGATCGACGCCCATGGTGAGCGGCTTCTGGAAGATGGGCGTGGACCAGGTATTGTCCATGACGGTCACCAGCCCGCGCTCCCGCGCCCACGCCGTCACTTCCGCGATGTCGAGCACGGCGTAGGCCATGTAGGAGGGCGATTCGAAGTAGAGTAGGCGGGTGCTCGGCCTGATAGCGCTGTCACACCCCGCGAGGTCGCCGACGTGCGTATGCGTGACACCGAACTTCTCCAGGTAACGCAGGAACTGAGTGGTGGGCCCGTACACCGCGCCCAGCACCAGGACGTGGTCCCCGGCCTGCACGAGCGAGGAGATGGTGGCCGAGATGGCCCCCATTCCCGACCCGAAACACTTCGCCCGCTCACCTCGCTCGAGCGCGGCGAGCTTACGCTGGGCCAGATCGACCGTCGGGTTGGTCCCCCGCCAGTAGACGTACCGCTCGTCCTCGTTCCTGACGGCCTCGCCGAGCTCCTCCGCCGTCGCGAAGGTGAACAGCGAGTTCTCGAACACCGGCGGGTTGACCGCGCCCAGCATCCAGGGCTCGTCCTCGCCCATCCGGCCACAGATCCATTCATCATCCATGGGGGCAGACTATGACAGCGAGGGAGCGCGGCCGCTTGGAGGGAAGCGGCAAGCCGACCATGGCTGATGTGGCCCGTCACGCGGGCGTGAGCCTCAAGACCGTCTCCCGGGTCGTCAACCAGGAGCCGCACGTCAGGGCCTCGCTGCAGGAGCGGGTGCAGGCGGCGATCAGCGCGCTCGGCTACCGTCGCAACGAGGCCGCCGCCCGCCTGGCCAGGGGCGCGACCATGCTGACGCTGGGCCTGGTGATGGAGAACATCTCGAACGAGTTCTACTCGCGCCTGGCGGCCGCCATCGAGTCCGCCGCGGCCGAGCACGAGGCGCTGGTGGTGTTCGGCTCGTACGAGGAGAGCGTGGACAAGGAGCGCATGCTGATCGAGTCCATGTACGCGCGGGGCGTGGACTCCCTGATCGTCGTCCCCTCGGCCGCCGATCACGGCTGGCTGGCCGAGCACGCCTCGCTCACCACGGTGTTCGTGGACCGGGTCCCGCCCGGGCTCGAGTCGGCGGACGTGGTGCTGCTGGACGACGTGCGGGGCGGCCGGGCCGCGACCGAGCACCTGCTGGCCCGTGGCCACCGCCGGATCGCGCTGATCTCGGACGACGAGAGGGTGAGCTCGGTGCACGACCGCGCTACCGGCTACCGCATGGCTCTGCGCGCGGCCGAAGTGGAGGCCGACGACGCGCTGGTGGTGCGCGGGATCTTCGACCCGTGGCGGGTCTCGCACGAGGTCACCCGCCTCCTGGACCTCGCCGATCCCCCGACGGCCTTCTTCGCCACCAACAACCGCGCCGCGATCGGCATCCTCCAGGCGCTGCGGGAGCGGCCCGAGCGGCCCGCGTACGTGGGCTTCGACGACTTCGCCCTGGCGGACGTCTTCAACCCGGGGGTGACGGTGGTCCGCTACGACACGACCCGCCTGGCCCGCAGCGCCGTCGACCTCCTGCTGAACCCGTCACCGTCACCGCGCCGCGTGAAGGTCCCGGTCGAGCTCGTGGCGCGCGGCTCCGGCGAGCTCCCGCCCCCCTGACGTGCCCGCGCTGAGCCCGGACGGCAGTGCACACAGCCGGGGCGCGACGCGGCCAATGCGTGTGCGCGCCCATGGGCCGCGGGACGCTAGGCGGGGGGTGCGGGGCGGGAGTGGTAGGCCTCGCGGAGGACCTGCGCCAGTTCGTCGGCCAGGTCGGGCGTGGCCGCCACGATGCCGCTCCAGCGCTTGGTGAGGTCGGTGTCCAGCCCGATGGCGCGGCCGAACACGTCTCTGACGGCCCCGCCCGCCGACTCCGCCAGCACCACCGAGGCGGCGATGTCCACCAGGCGGTGCGTGTCGGTGGCGGCGTCGGCGAAGGCGTCGGTCGCGCCCTGAGCCACGAGCGCCCCCTCCAGGCAACTCGTGGACAGGATCCGCACGCGGGCCGCCCGCCGCGCCACCTCCCACCAGGCCGCGGCCGCCCCCGGGTTGGCCGGGTGCGGCCGCAGCAGGGACACCGCCGCGCCCGCCAGCGTCCTACGGCCCGTCGTGCGCAGCCGGGACGGCACGCCCGACGCCGCCCACCAGCTCCTCCCCGTATCCAGCCAGACGGTCAGCGCCTCGGTGAAGACGCCGTCCTCAGCCACGGCCGCGGAGAACGCGGACAGGGGCACTCCCGCGGCCGCGTTCGCGGAGCCGTCCACGGGGTCCATGACCAGGGTCAGCGCCGAGCCGTTGTCCACCCAGCCGGTCTCTTCGCTGAGCACGTTGAGCGGGTGGCTGGACAGGGCGGCCAGGATCGCGTTCTCGACGAGTACGTCGATGCGCATCGTGGGGGTGCCATCCGCGCCCTCCGCCACGACGGCCGCCAGGGCCGCGGGGTCGTGCTCGGCGGTCGCGGCGGTGTAGGCGTCGAGTGCGGCGGAGGCCGCGGCGGCAAGCGCCGGATGCGCCTCCGCCGGCACCCCGGCACTCCACCCCCGCCGGCCCGGCATCGGCGGCCTCGGGCCGGAGCCGTTCCCGTGCTCATCCGCGACCGGCATCGCGTTCTCCACTCCTCGCGGCGTCTCCGTCATCGTCCTACCCCCGCGGGCAGCGCGACGTCACCCGCCGTGACCGTCATCCGTACGGTCGGCCACCCCCGGTCCATCGTCACCGCCGCCAGGTCGCCGCGCTGCCCCTCGACCAGCTCGCCTCGATCGGACAACCCCGCGACCGACGCCGGGCCGGACGTGACCAGAGCCACCGCCCGCGGCAGCGTGACGCTCTCGCGGGAGGCCAGCAGCAGGGCGGCCGCCAGCGGCGCCGAGGGCATGTAGTCGCTGGACAGCCCGTCCACGAGGCCGGCCGCGACCAGCTCGGCCGCCGCCACGTTCCCCGAGTGGGAGCCGCCCCGCAGGACGTTGGGGGCGCCGGCCACCACCCGCAGCCCGCGCTCGCGAGCCGCCCGGGCGGCCTCCATGGTCGTGGGAAACTCGGCCACCGCCACCCCGTTTGCCAGCGCGACGTCGATCTCGTCCGCTGTCACCGGGTCGTGCGCGAGCAACCGCGCCCGCCCCAGCGCCGCCAGCTCCGACAGCCGCCCCAGCGCGATCTCCCGTTGCCCGATACGGGTGTCGCGCTCGGCCACCAGGGTCTCCACCCGCCGCTGCGCCTCCTCGGTGGAGATGCCCTCGGTGCCCTCCAGCCAGCGCCGGTAGACGGCCGAGTCCCGGTACTGTCCCTGCCCGGGCGTGTGGTCCTCGAAGGACACCAGCGGCGGTGGCGTGGGCGTATCGGACAGGCACGCGTCGAGACCCGCCAGGCCCTCGGGGTCTCGGGCGTCGAGCCGGTAGAGGATGCGGTGGTCCACCAGCGCGTGCCCGGAGGCCGCGCGCTCCTTGATCGCGGCGTCGAGCAGGTGCGCCCGCTCGACCGTGCGCCCCTTGCGGTAGTGCGACTCGAACGCCACCCCGTGGAACACGGTCGTGACACCGGCCGCCCGCACCCGGCCCTCGAAGCTCGACACCCCGAACCCCACCTCGAACTCCGCCCCAGGCCGGGGCCGCAGCTCGGTCTCCAGCCCGTCGCTGTGGGTGTCCACGATGCCGGGCAGCAGCAGGGCCCCCCGCATGTCCACCGCTTCTGCGGGGACGGCGCCGGGACGCGTGGGCCCGACGTGGGTGATCAGGCCCTCCTCCACGACGACGAGCGCGTCGTCGATGACGCGGTCGGGCAGTACGGCTCTGGCATGGGCGAACGCTCTCATCGAGCCACCTCCAGCTTCAGTTCTGCGGGCGGTCCTGAGGCGGCCACCCTGCCTTCTTCGAGCACCACCACGCGGGTGGCCAGCCGTTCGATGGCGTCGAGGTCGTGGAAGACGGACAGCACCGCCACTCCCGCGCCCGCCAGCTCGGCGATCATGGACAGCACGGCCTCCCTGTTGGCCGGGTCGAGCGCCGACACCGGCTCGTCGAGCAGCAGCAGCCTGGGAGGCGAGATGGTGCCGGCGGCGAGGTTCACGCGCTGCTTCTGGCCGCCGGACAGGACGGTCGTGTGCATGGCCCACAGCCGCTCATCGATGCCGAGCCGGCGCAGCGCCGCCGCCGCGGCGTCCCTGGCCGCGTCGAGGTCCAGGCCGCGGGCCGCGCCCGCACGGGCCACGACGTCCAGCACGGCCCTGCGCGGCTCGGCGCGCAGGAACTGCGACACGTAGCCCAGCTCCCTGCCCCGCAGGTTGGCGACCTGGGGGTCGGTCAGCGCGGCGAGGTCGACCGCCGTCCCCGACGAAGTGCGCAGGACGATCCGGCCGGCGGTGGGGACGTACGTGCGGTAGACGCACCTGAGCAGCGACGACTTGCCGGCGCCGGACGAGCCCGCGAGCGCGACATGCTCGCCTTGGGCCACGTCGAGGTCCACGCCGCGCAGCGCGCCGACTGTGCGGCCGTCGATCGTGTGCAGGGTGAACGACTTGACCAGTCCCCTGATCTCCAGAACGTTCATCCGCGCGCCGCCGCGACCAGTCGCTGGCTGTAGGGGTGCTGCGGGTCCTCCAGCAGTTGGTCGGTCAGGCCGGTCTCCACGACGCGGCCGTGCTGCATCACCATCACCCTCCTGGTCAGCATCTCGATGACGCCGAAGTCGTGGGAGACGACCACGGCGGCGACGCCGAGCCGTTCCAGCAGGCCCCTGAGCAGGTCGAGCACGCCGGCCGCGACTGAGGCGTCCAGGCCCGTGGTCGGCTCGTCGAGCAGCAGCACGGGCGGACGGTTGGCCAGCGCCTTGGCGATCTGCACGCGCTGCCTCATGCCGCCGGAGAACGTGCGTACCGGATCGTCCATGCGGGCCAGCGGCACCTCTGTCAGCTCCAGCAGCTCGGCGGCCCGCTCTCGGATGCGGCCGAAGTGCCGCCCGCCCGCCGCGGTGAGCCGCTCGGCGATGTTGCCGCCCGCGCTGATGTCGAGGTCGAGCCCCGCGGCGGGGTCCTGGTAGACCACGGAGATCCGGTCGACTCGCAGCCGCCGCCGCGCGCTGTCGCCGAGCGCGAGCACGTCGGTTCGTCCGTCGTCGTAGCCGCGCAGGTAGGCGCGGCCCCGGCTGGGCCGCTCGTCGCCGGCCAGGCAGCGCATGACCGTCGACTTGCCCGACCCCGACTCGCCTACGATGCCGAGTGCCTCGCCGGGCTCCACCTCGAAGCCGACGTCCCACGCGGCCACCACCGCGCCGGTCGCGGGCGAGACCGAGGTGCCGTGCTCGGGCCCGGTGCCGGGCAGCGACCGCTGCCCCTGCTCGCCGTAGACCCTGCCGAGCCCGTCAACCTTCAACGCCCAGCTCATCTACCCTCCCTGTTACGCGTGCAGTGGTCCGTGTCGCTGCACACCCAGGCCACGGAGCCGTCTTCCGACGGCACCTCGACCAGATACGTCTCATCGGCGCCGCAGTGGCGGCAGGCCGCGCCCGGCGTGTGCTCGACCTCGAACGGAACGTCCTCGAAGACCAGCGGCTCCACCCGCGTGTGCGGCGGCACCGCATAGATCCGCTTCTCCCGCCCCGCCCCGAACAGCGTCAGGTGCTCGGCCCGGTCCAGCTTCGGCACGTCGAACCTCGGGATGGGCGTGGGCGAGATCAGGTACCTGCCGTCGACCATGCACGGGTAGCCGGCCGTCTTGGTGACGAGGCCGTTGCGCACGATGTCCTCGTACAAACCGACCCACATCCGGGAGTAGTCGGCCTCGGCGTGCATGCGGCGCTGCTCGCGCACGTCGGACTCGACGGCGCGCAGCGGCTCGGGCACCGGCACCTGGAGCACGAGGACCTGGTCGGCGCGGAGCGGCGTCTCGGGGATGCGGTGCCTCGACTGGATCAGGCTGGCCCGGCGTGTGTCGGTCTCCTCCTCGCAGCCGACGTGGCCGACGACGAGGCGGCGCAGGTTGGCGGCGTTCACGCCGCCATCCTCGCCCTGGTCGATGACCTTGAGCCGGTCCGACGGGCCGACGAGCGCCAGCGTCACCTGCAGCCCGCCGGAGCCCCAGCCGCGGGCTACCGGCATCTCCCTCGAGCCGAACGGCACCTGGTAGCCGGGCACGGCCACCGCGGTGAGCGCGGCCCTGCGTACCTCGCGCTTGGACAACTCGTCGAAGATGCCCCGGTGGCCGCCGGCTCCGGCCAGCTCCGTGACCGTCCTCATCGGCCGACCGCCTTCTCCATGGCGGCCCGTACCGCGCGCTTGCGGTCGAGCACCGATCTGAAGTCCACGTAGTGGGGCAGTTTGAGGTGCTCCAGGAAGCCGGAGGCCTCGATGCCGTCGAGGGTCAGCAGGACCTCCTGCTCCAGGCTCGTACGCCCGCCGTCCCGGTGGACCAGCAGGTCCAGCCCGGCCATGGCGATGGCCTTGCGCTCGTTGTGCCCGAAGCACATGCCGTAGCCGAGGTCCAGCCTGCTGCGGTCCTCCTCGGCGCGGTCGAGGTCGTCGATGGTCTCCACCTCGGTGACCCGCACCTCGGCCACCTTGACCGGGTTTCCGGTGAGCGGGTGGCGGACCCGGACCGGGAGGGTCCCGTGGCGCACCTCGCCGGGGAACTCGTGGTTGTGCCTGCCCGGCTGGAACGTGTTGGCGTACCAGAGATGCACGAGGGCGCCGGTCTCGGCGCGCGCCATCGCCGTCAGCCGCGCCGACCTGGGCACTCCCGGACGGACGGGCAGCCTCGTGATGTCGTACGGCTCCGGGTCGCCACCGGTGCGCCGGTCGACCAGCATGCCCATCGAGCGGAGCAGGCCGAGCAGGCGGGGCGGGCGGCGCGGATCGTGGCCGTCATGCCCGTTGTGGTGAACGGGCGACTCGGGTACGGGCGCGGGCTCGTGGACACGGGCCTTGGCCTGCTCCTCCGGCATGAGGTCGAGCAGCCGGCCCACGTAGTCGAGGGTGCGGCCGAGCAGCTGGCTGCCCGGCGGGTTGCGGAAGGCAGGCGAGATACGGCGCGAGACGCGCAGTTCGTCGGCGTGCACCGGCTCCGAGTACGCCACCCGGGGCAGCGTGGAGCGGTGTGCCCTGATGAGCTGTGCGGCCTCCTGCACGTCGCCCTCCGACTGGCGCAACGCCCTGGCCGCCAGCTCGGGGGCCCACAGGCCGCCCTCCCCCATGATGCGGTCCACGGCCAGCCGCAGCCGTCCGGTGATCTGGTCGATGCCGAGCCAGGCGCTGGGGCCGCCGTACCGGTGGCGTTCGACGAGCCGCTCGGCGGCGAGGATGGCCTCGTGACCGCCGCTGGCACCTGAGTACCCCATTCAGTCGTCTCCGTTCTCGATCTCGATGCGGGTGCTGCGCGGCAACCCGGCGACAGTCGCGTCCCCGGCGACGAGGAAGGTGTCGATCCCGGCAGGGAAGCCGGCGTTGGCCTCGGCGAGGGCGGCGAACACCGCGCGCGGCAGGCCCGCGACCCGCAAACGCCGCGTCCCCGGCACCCCGGGCCCGCTCAGCGCGAGCCCGACCCCCTCCGCGCCCAACGTGGTGACGGCGGCGATCAGGCGGGTGCCGTGCTCGGGATGCAGGGCGTCCCCGCGGCGCATGGCCGCGATCTCGGCGACCGTCGGCGGGCGCAGCGCGACCACCATGCGGGCCGCCTCCGGCGGTGCGACCGGCGCCGAAGTCGCCAGGTGCAGGGCCCGCGCCCAGTGCTCGTCGCCGGAGTCAGTCAGCACAGCGGTGGGCACCTCGACGTCGGCCAACCCGGCCGCCACGGTCAGGGCGGGCGGGCCGTCGGCGCGTCCCACCGCGTCGAGCACTCCCGGGCGGGACAGCGCGTTCAGCAGCGCGCGGAAGTCCGCCTGCGCCTGCGCCGGCGTGGGCGTCACCGCCCGGACGTGAACGCCGAGCCCGGCGGTGGAAACAGCCGTCATGTCAGCTCCTCGAAGGCCACCCGGGTAGCGGACACCTCGGCCCATTCGGCGGCGTCCTCGCCGGCCCGCCGCTCGGCGACGGCCACGCACAAGGCATGTACGTCCCGGGCGGCAGGCAGTTCGGCGGCCGCGGCGGCGTCGAGCAGGGCGGCCGCGAGCGCGGCCACGCGGTCGTCATCGCCGCGCATGCTCCATCCCGCGGTTCCGGCCACCTCGACGGTGCACGAGGTGACCAGCACTTCGCCCAGGTGGAAGCGCTCCTCGGCCACCGGCTCGCGCACGGTGAGCATCACCATCCCCACTTCGGGCGCGTGCAGGACGGTCGGCTCGCCGAGGTCGCCCGACTGGAGCAGGCGCTCGGCGAGGGGCAGTAGTTCGTCGGGAGTGGCGGCGGCGAGCAGCTCGGCGCGTTCCTCCCTGGTCATCACGTCGGTCAATGGTTTTCCTCTTCGATCTCGAAGGTGACGTCGAGCACGTCGGGCCGCAGGTACGTGCGCGCGTACTCGACGTACGGGCCGCCGACGGCGCGGTTCACGCTCTCGGCCAGCCAGACGGGTCCCCGGCTGCCGCCCGTCAGGTGCTCGGCGATCGCCTGCGGGGGGACGTCCAGGCTGATGCGGTAGCGGGAGCGGACGACGGTGAGGCCGTAGCGGCGGCGCAGCACCTTGTGCAGGGAGACCTCGTCGCCGAGCTCCCTGTCCAGGTTCAGCAGGGGGCGCCGGGGCAGGACGCTGGTGGCGTACGCGGCGACCTCGCCGTTCACGCTGAACACCCGCTCGACCGCCCACACGGCCGCGCCGGTGGCCAGGCCGAGCCTGGCGCGTTCCTGCTCGACCGCGCGGCGGACGCCGCAGCTGATCAGCCGCGTGCCCGGCTCGGCGCCCGCCAGCCGCACGGTCTCGCTGAACGACGGCGGGAAGTGAGCGGAGATCACGTACTCCACACGCCCGCGCCTGAAGGTGCCGACACCCTGGACGCGGCGCACCAGCAGCCGCCGCTCCAGCTCCTGCAGGGCGGCGCGGGCCGCCGGCCTGCTGACCTGGAAGCGCTCGGCCAGCACGTGCTCGCTCGGCACCTGCGCTCCCACGGGAACGTGCGCCAGCTCCGCCTCCAGGATGTCGGCCATCTCCAGGTAGCGCTGCGTGCTTGTCATGACAAGCAGCCTCGGCGCGGTCTCTGACCGGCGGGTGAACGGACGGCGACGCCGCACGAGCGTGGAGGCCATCAACGCAGGACGGATCTGAGCCGGGCCGAGATCGCCTCCACGGCCAGGACCAGCACGAACACCGGCAGCACGATCGCCGTCACCACGGAGTAGTCGAGCGCCCTGATGTGCTGGCTCAGCGCGTACCCGAGCTCTCCCGCGCCGACGATGCCGAGGATGAAGAAGGCCCGCAGGTTCACGTCGAGCGCGTACAGGGTGGTCGCCACCAGCCGCGGCGTGAGCTGGCCGAGGACGGCCACGGTCAACTCCTGCCCGGGCCCCGCGCCCGCGGACAGCACGGCCTCCCGCGGCCCCCGGCGCAGCTCCTCCGCGTCGTCGGCGACGAGCTTGGCGACCAGGGCGGCGCTGAAGACGGCCAGTGCCAGGGTGCCCGCGACCGGCCCCTCCATGAGCCCGAACGCCGCCACGAACACCAGCACGAGCAGCAGGTCGGGGATGGAGCGCAGGCCGACGCAGAGGGCACGGGCGGCCAGGCGTACGCCGTTGTTGGGCGCGACGGCTCGCGCGGCGGCGAGGCCGAGCGGCACACCCGCGAGCGCGCCGAGGAAGGTCGCGCCGAACGCGATGGCAGCCGTTTCCAGCAGCCCTTCGCCGAGCAGGCCGGCCACGGGCGCGAAGTCGGGCGGGAAGAACTCGCCGAGCGCCCGCACAGAGCCGCTCGCCGCGTCCGCCAGCGCCGCCGGGCCCGCGCCGACGCGCCAGAACGCCACGGCGGCCAGCACCAGGGCGCCCCATCCGGCCAGGTGCGCGGCGAGCCGGGAACGTGTCCACGGCACGCGCGTCCCCTTGACCGGCGGGATCGAGCCGGCGCGTCCGGAGCCCAGGAGCTGGCCGCGCAGTGTCACGGACACCGCCTCGACGAGCAGCACGACGGCCACCGTGACCAGGGCGATCCCGGTGGCCTCCGGATAGTCGGTGAACCCGAACGCGGTCTTCAGGTCGAGCCCGATGCCGCCCGCGCCGACGGCGCCGAGCAGCACGGAGCCGCGGAAGTTGATGTCGAGCCGGTACAGGATGGCCGCGATCCAGGCGGGTGCCACCTGCGGCAGCACGCCGGCCAGCAGCCGCTGGGCGGGCCCCGCGCCGGTGCCCGCCACGGCCTCGCGCACGCCCGCGTCGGCGTTCTCGATCGCCTCGGCGAACAGTTTGCCCAGCATGCCCACTGAGTGCAGGCCCAGCGCCAGAACGCCGGGCAGGGGGCCGATGCCGATCGCGGCCACGAAGAACACGGCGAACACGACGTCGGGGATCGCCCGGCAGGCGACGATCACGCCGAGCGCGGCCGATCTGACCACCTTGCCGCGCGAGGCGGCCAGCACGCCGAGCACAGCGGCCAGCAGCGTGGCCAGCGCCGTGCCCGCGACTGCCATCCAGAACGTGTCGAGCGCGTGCGCGAGCGTGGTGGCGGGATCCGACAGCGTGGGCGGCCAGGCCCGCGCGAGCAGCGCCGAGACCTCCCCCGCCCCGGCGACCAGCCCTCCGACACCGACGCCGAGCCGGTCGAGCGCGGCGATCCCGAGCGCCGCGAACACGATCGGGAACCCCCACGCCGCCGCCCGCCGCCCGGTCATGGGCGCCTTCGGCCGGCCCCCGCCGCCTCTGGGCCCGCCTCTGGGCGGCGCCTCGACCTGGTGGGTGGTCATGGGACCGTCACGGGGTCCGACACGTACAGCGTGCGCAGCC
>NZ_JBFAMX010000154.1:0-20082 GCF_040659615.1 Nonomuraea sp. NPDC049784 | reverse complement strand
GCGTCGCAGCCGGGGCTGCGACGGTGAGGCGTTCGAGGGCGGCGAGGGGCTTGTCGGCGTAGCCGCGCGGGGCGAGCAGCACGGGAACGGAGGACGAGTGCAGGAGCTGGTCGGCGGTGCCGGCCCCGGGGCTCCGGGATGTGGCCGGCCGGCACGTTGTGCAGCTTCATTCAGGTCACCTCGGCGTTCAGCCGCGAATGGCCGTAGCCGTACAGGAAGTAGCAGATCAGGCCCACGAGCATCCACAGCCCGAACGCCAGCCAGGTCACTCCGGCCAGGCCCGCCATCACGATGACGCAGAAGATCGCGCCGAGCACCGGCGTGGCGGGGAACAGCGGCGCGCGGAAGCCGCGCGGCAGCTCGGGGCTGCGGTAGCGCAGGACGAGCACGCCGACGTTCACGATGGCGAAGGCGAACAGGGTGCCGATGCTGGTGGCCTCGGCGAGCTGGCCGAGCGGCACGAGCCCAGCCAGCACGGAGATGAACGCGGCGACGATGAGGGTGTTCGCGACGGGGACCTGGTGGCGCATGTCGACCTGCTGGAAGATCCGTGGGATCAGCCCGTCGCGGGACATCGCGAACAGGATGCGGGTCTGGCCGTAGATGACCGTGAGCACGACGCTGGCGATGGCGATGACCGCGCCGAACGAGACGATCAGGCCCGGCCAGGACGCGCCGACGGCCAGGTCGGCGATGTGGGAGAGGCCGGCCTCGGTCTTCTTCGGGTCGAAGTCCGTCCACGGCATCGCGCCGACGGCCGCCACGGCCACGAGCACGTAGACGGCCGTCACGATGGCCAGTGACAGGATGATCGCGAGCGGCAGGTCGCGCTTGGGGTTCTTGGCCTCCTCGCTGGCGGTCGAGGCGGCGTCGAAACCGATGTAGGAGAAGAACACCTGCGAGGCCGCCGCCGTTATCCCGGCCACCCCCATAGGGGCGAACGGCGTGAAATTCCGGGACTGGAAGGCCGTGAACGCCACCGCGCAGAAGAAGATCAGCACCACGACCTTGATCACCACGAAGATCGCGTTCGCCGTGGCGCTCTCGGAGGCCCCGTACAGCAGCAGCCACGTGGCGAGCAGGACGATGACGATCGCGGTGACGTTGACCACGCCGCCGTCCTGGCCGGGGGAGCGGGTGACGGCGTCGGGCAGCGTGAAGCCGAACAGGGCCCGCAGGAACGCGTTCAGGTATTCGCCCCAGCCCACGGCCACGGCCGCCACGGACACGGCGTACTCCAGCATGAGGCACCAGCCGCAGACCCAGGCCACCAGCTCGCCCAGCGTCGCGTACGCGTAGGAATAGGACGAGCCGGACACCGGGATCGTCCCGGCCAGCTCGGCGTACGACAGGGCCGAGAACAGGGCCGTGATCGCCGCCAGCACGAACGACAGCACCACCGCCGGCCCCGCCTTGGGCACCGCCTGCCCCAGGATGACGAAGATGCCGGTGCCGAGCGTGGCGCCGACGCTGAAGAGCGTGAGCTGCCACAGCGACATGGTGCGCCGCAGTTCGCCGCCCTGCCCGTGGCCGGCCTCCGCGACGATGCGCTCGGTGGGCTTGGTGCGGAAGAGCCGCCGGGCCAGTGCCACCGGACAGCCCCTACAGCGTGCTCGTCAGCGGCCACCTGCCGTTGGGCGTCACGATCGTTCCCGCGGAGCCCTCGAGTATGCGCTCCGCCTGGTCGAGCCTTCCGATCGCGGCCATGTCGCCGGTCGTCTCCACGAACCGGCAGGCCGCCTCCACCTTCGGCCCCATCGACCCGGCGGGGAACTCCAGGGCGCGCAGCTCGTGCGGCGTGGTGTGGGCGATCTCGCTCTGGTGCGGCGTGCCGAAGCCGCGCATGACGCGCGGCACGTCGGTGAGGCTCAGGAACGCGTCGCAGTCCAGCGCCTCGGCCAGCATCGCGGCGGTGAGGTCCTTGTCGACGACCGCCTCCACGCCGGTCAGCCGGCCGCGCTCGTCGCGGACGACCGGGATGCCGCCGCCGCCCGCGCAGATCACGACCACGCCCTCGCGGATCATCATGCGGATCAGCCGGGTCTCGACGATGCGGCGGGGAACGGGCGAGGGGACGACGCGCCGCCAGTGGGGGCCGTCCTGCCTGACCGTCCAGCCGTACTCGGCGGCCAGCTTCTCCGCCTGCTCCTGCTCGTAGACCTGCCCGATGAACTTGGCCGGGTGCTCGAAGGCGGGATCGACGGCCGTCACCAGCGTCTGCGTGACCATGGCCAGCACCTGCCGGCCCGGCAGCGCGTTCTGCAGGGCCTGCTGCATCCAGTAGCCGATCATGCCCTGCGTCTGCGCGCCGAGCGTGTCGAAGGGGTACGGCCTGGTCAGGGTCGGGTCCGCGGCGCTCTCCACGGCCAGCAGGCCGACCTGCGGGCCGTTCCCGTGGGTGATGACCAGCTCGTGCTCGACGGCAAGCCGGGCGAGCGTCTTGACGGCCGCCCGGATGTTGGCCTGCTGGACGTCCGCGTCCGGCGCCTGGCCGCGTTTGAGCACCGCGTTGCCGCCCAGCGCGACGATGACCCGCATCCGGCTACCCCCTCATGCCCCGTCGCGTTCGAGCGGGCAGCTCATGCAGCGCGGGCCGCCGCGCCCCCTGCCGAGCTCGCTGCCCCTGATCGTGATGACCTCGATGCCGTTGTCGCGCAGGTAGTTGTTCGTGGTGGTGTTGCGCTCGTAGGCGACGACCACGCCCGGCTCCAGTGCCAGCCCGTTGCAGCCGTCGTCCCACTGCTCCCGCTCGGCGGCGCGGACGTCCTGGGTGGGGGTCAGCACCGTGATGTCGTCCAGGTCGAGGGCGTGGGCGATGGCCTTGTGCATGTGCTCGGGCGGGTGGTCGGTGACCTTGAGCTCCTTGTGCGACCCGCCGGGCTCGATGGTGTACGCGGGCAGCATCCCGAGGCCCGCGTACTCGGTGAACACGCCCACGTCGAGCATCGTCATCACGGTGTCGAGATGCATGAACGCCCGTGCCTTCGGCATGTCGAGCGCCACGATCGTGCGCGCGGAGCCGGCGGCGAACAGCTGCTGCGCCAGCATCTCGACCGCCTGCGGCTGGGTGCGCTCGCTCATGCCGACCAGCACCGCGCCCCGGCCGATGACCAGCACGTCGCCGCCCTCCATGGTGGCCGGCGCCACCGACTGCCCCGGCATCCAGCAGTGGAAGCCGCCCTTCCCGGGCTGGCCGAAGCCGTCGGCGAAGGTCGGGTGGTACATGTAGACGGCCTCCATGTTGACCGTCTCGCGCATGCGGGCCTTCTTCTTCATCGCGTTGATCGACACGCCGTCGTAGATCCAGCAGGACGTGTCGCGGGTGAAGAGGTGGTTGGGCAGCGGCGGCAGGATGAAGTCGTCGTCGCCGGTGGAGTGGAAGGTCACCGAGTCCGGGTCGCAGCCCATCTCGACCAGCTCGCGCTTGGTGACGCCGCCGGTCAGGTAGAGCTGCAGCGTCGCCGAGTCCATGCCGTCGAGGGTGTTGCGCACGTCGTCGATGGCCCCTGGGCCGAGCCAGCGCTCGTCGATGACCGCGTCGAGGATGTGCTTGCGCGCCTCCGGGATGTCGACGGTCTCCCTGAGGAGGTCGGCCAGCACGTGGACCTTGACGCCGTGGTCGGTCAGCACCCGCTGGAACTCCTCGTGCTCCTCCATCGCGCGTTTGGCCCACAGCACGTCGTCGAAGAGGAACGCGTCCTTGTTGGACGGGGTCAGCCGCTTGAGCGCCAGGTCCGGCCTGTGCAGGAGCACCTGACGCAGGCGTCCGACCTCGGAATCGACGTGAAAGGTCATCTTCGCTGTTTCCCCTCCAGGGCGGCTTTCTCGGGCAGTATCAGCGTCTCTCCGAGGAAGCCGGTACGCCATCCGTACCCCGTCGGCGCGACGCGACGCCAGGGGAGGCCGCTCGCGTTGTTCCTGGTAGCCCCTGGTACTGTGTGTCCCGACCAACACCCTTTAAGACCCGTCCCGTGAGGCGGGAAAGGTGGTGAGATTCGCCATGTCTGATTCCAGGGCCGTGCTAGAAGCCCCGGACATCCATCGAGCGCTGACCCGGATCGCGCACGAGATCCTCGAGCGCACCAAGGGCGCCGACGACGTCGTACTCCTCGGCATCCCCACCCGCGGCGCCACGCTGGCCCGCCGGCTCGGAGAGCGCATCCAGCAGTTCGAAGGCGTCAAGATCCCAGTCGGCTCGATCGACATCACGATGTACCGTGACGACCTGAGGCTCAAGCCCGCCCGGCCGCTCGGCCGGACCGAGCTGCCGCCGGACGGCATCGACGGTCGCGTGGTCGTGCTCGTGGACGACGTCCTCTACTCCGGCCGCACCGTGCGCGCCGCGCTCGACGCGCTCAACGACCTCGGCCGGCCCACCGCCGTGCAGCTGGCCACGCTGGTCGATCGCGGCCACCGCGAGCTGCCCATCCGCGCCGACTACGTCGGCAAGAACCTTCCCACCGCCAAGAGCGAGAAGGTCAGGGTCTACCTGCAGGAGATCGACGGCCGCGACGCCGTGCTCCTCATGAAGGGGGACGCCAAGTGAACCGCCACCTGATCTCCGCCGGCGACCTCTCCAAGGACGACGCGCTGCTCATCCTCGACACCGCCGAGGAGCTGGCCAGAGTCTCGGAACGTTCCATCAAGAAGCTCCCGACGCTGCGCGGGCGCACGGTGGTCAACCTGTTCTTCGAGGACTCCACCCGTACGCGGATCTCGTTCGAGGCGGCGGCCAAGCGGCTGTCCGCGGATGTGATCAACTTCTCGGCCAAGGGGTCGAGCGTGTCCAAGGGCGAGTCGCTCAAGGACACCGCGCTCACCCTCGAGGCCATGGGCGCCGACGCGGTGGTCATCCGTCACAGCGCCTCCGGCGCGCCGCACCGCCTGGCCAACTGGGTGCACGGCAGCGTCGTCAACGCCGGTGACGGCACCCACGAGCACCCCACGCAGGCGCTGCTCGACGCCTTCTCGATGCGCCGCCGCCTGGGCAGCCTCGAGGGGCGCAAGGTCACGATCGTCGGTGACGTGCTGCACAGCCGGGTCGCCCGCTCCAACGTTCTCCTGCTCCACACGCTGGGCGCCGAGGTCACGCTGGTGGCGCCGCCCACGCTGCTGCCCGTCTCCGTCGGCTGCTGGCCGTGCGAGGTGTCGTACGACCTGGACGCGGTGCTGCCCAAGTCGGACGTGGTGATGATGCTGCGGGTGCAGAAGGAGCGGATGAACGCCGCGTACTTCCCCAGCGAGCGGGAGTACTCCCGCCGGTACGGGCTCGACCGCGACCGGTTCGCCAAGATGCCCGACGACGCGATCGTCATGCACCCCGGGCCGATGAACCGCGGGATGGAGATCGCGGCCGAGGTGGCCGACTCGGCCCGGTCCACGATCGTCGAGCAGGTCGCCAACGGCGTGACCATCCGCATGGCCGTCCTGTACCTGCTGCTTGGGGGAGAGAGCACGTGAGCGAGCGGAGCGAACGAACCAATGGGCACAGCATCTTGATCATCGTGCCGACGAAGGAGGCATGATGATTATCCGTAACGTTCGGATTCTGGGCGGGGAGCCCGTCGACATCCGCGTCGCCGAAGGGACGATCGCCGAGATCGGGCCCGGTCTGGAAGGGCCCGAGGCCGTCGACGGCGGCGGCGCGATCGCGCTGCCCGGCCTCGTGGACCTGCACACGCACCTCCGCGAGCCCGGCCGTGAGGATGCCGAGACCGTACAGACCGGGACGCAGTCGGCGGCCCGGGGCGGATACACCGCCGTGCACGCCATGGCCAACACCTCGCCCGTGGCCGACACCGCGGGGGTGGTCGAGCAGGTGTGGCGGCTCGGGCACGAGTTCGCGCACTGCGACGTGCATCCCGTGGGCGCGGTGACCGTCGGCCTGGAGGGCAGGCAGCTCGCGGAGCTGGGCGCGATGGCCGACTCGGCCGCCCGCGTGCGGGTCTTCTCCGACGACGGCAAGTGCGTGGACGACGCCGTGCTGATGCGCCGCGCCCTGGAGTACGTCAAGGCGTTCGACGGCGTCATCGCCCAGCACGCCCAGGAGCCCAGGCTCACCGCCGGCGCCCAGATGAACGAGGGCGTCATCTCCGGCAGGCTCGGCCTGACCGGCTGGCCCGCGGTCGCGGAGGAGGCGATCATCGCCCGCGACTGCCTTCTGGCCGCCCACGTCGGCTCCAGGCTGCACGTCTGCCACGTCTCCACGGCCGGCTCCGTCGAGATCATCCGCTGGGCCAAGTCCAAGGGCTGGAACATCACCGCCGAGGTCACCCCGCACCACCTGCTCCTGACCGACGACCTCGTCGAGGAGTCCCCGGTGGGCGCGTACAACCCGATCTACAAGGTCAACCCGCCGCTGCGCACCCGCGCCGACGTCGAGGCGTTGCGGGCCGCGCTGGCCGACGGCACGATCGACGTCGTCGCCACCGACCACGCCCCCCACCCGGTCGAGGACAAGGAGACCGAGTGGTCGGCCGCGGCCATGGGCATGATCGGCCTGGAGACGGCGCTCAGCGTGGTCCAGGAGGCCATGGTCGAGACCGGGCTGCTCGACTGGGCGGGCGTCGCCGAGCGCATGTCCGTCGTCCCCGCCCGCATCGGCCGCCTGGCCGGCCAGGGGCAGCCGCTGGAGGTGGGCGCTCCGGCCAACATCACGCTGTACAACCCGTCCGTACGCACCGAGGTGGATCCGTCGGCATACGCGTCGAAGAGCAGGAACACCCCGTACGAGGGGATGACGCTGCCCGGCAGGGTAGTGGCCACGTTCCTGCGCGGCAGGCCGACCGTTCTCGAAGGGAAGCTGGTTTGAACACATCGGTGCTAGTCCTGGAAGACGGCCGCGTCTTCCACGGGACCCCGTACGGCGCCGAGGGCGAGACGTTCGGCGAGATGGTCTTCAACACCGGCATGACCGGCTACCAGGAGACCCTCACGGACCCGTCCTACCATCGGCAGATCGTCGCCATGACGGCGCCCCACATCGGCAACACCGGCGTCAACGACGAGGACCCGGAGTCCAAGCGCGTCTGGGTCGCCGGCTACGTCGTGCGCGAGCCGTCCAGAGTCGTCTCCAACTGGCGGGCCAACCGCTCGCTCGACGCCTACCTCAAGGAGCAGGGCGTCGTCGGGATCGCCATCTCCGGCACCCGCGCGCTCACCCGCCACCTGCGCGAGCGCGGCGCCATGCGCGCCGGCATCTTCACCGCGCCCACCGAGCCGGTCGAGGAGCTGGTCGAGCGCGTGCGGCAGTCGCCCCGCATGGAGGGCGCCGACCTGGCCGCCGAGGTGGCCACCACGGAGCCCTACGTGGTGCCCGCGATCGGCGAGAAGAGGTTCACGGTCGCCGCCGTGGACCTCGGCATCAAGGGCATGACGCCGCACCGGATGGCCGAGCGCGGCTGCGAGGTGCACGTGCTGCCCGCGACGGCCACGTACGAGCAGATCATGGCGGTCGAGCCGGACGGCGTGTTCCTCTCCAACGGCCCCGGCGACCCCGCCACGGCGGACGTGAGCGCGCTCGAGAGCGTCCTGGAGGCCAAGGTCCCGTTCTTCGGGATCTGCTTCGGCAACCAGCTCTTCGGGCGGGCCCTGGGCCTTTCCACCTACAAGCTGCGGTACGGGCACCGGGGCGTCAACCAGCCCGTCCAGGACGTGCGCACGGGGAAGGTGGAGATCTCGGCGCACAACCACGGGTTCGCCGTGGAGGCGCCGCTCGACGGGCCGTTCGAGACCCCGTACGGCAAGGCCGAGGTCAGCCACGTCAACCTCAACGACCGCTGCGTGGAAGGGCTGCGCCTGCTCGACGGCCGCGCCTTCAGCGTCCAGTACCACCCAGAGGCCGCCGCGGGGCCCCACGACGCGGCCTATCTCTTCGACGAGTTCTGTGAGGTCATGAACCGTGCCCAAGCGTGAGGACATCAGGTCCGTCCTGGTGATCGGCTCGGGGCCGATCGTGATCGGACAGGCGTGCGAGTTCGACTACTCGGGCACCCAGGCGTGCCGCGTGCTGCGGGCCGAGGACTTCCGGGTCATCCTGGTCAACAGCAACCCGGCGACGATCATGACGGACCCCGAGTTCGCCGACGCCACGTACGTGGAGCCGATCACCCCCGAGTTCGTCGAGAAGATCATCGCCAAGGAGCGGCCCGACGCGCTGCTGCCGACGTTGGGCGGGCAGACCGCGCTCAACACGGCGGTCGCGCTGCATGAGTCAGGCGTGCTGGAGAAGTACGAGGTCGAGCTGATCGGCGCGGACTTCGACGCGATCCAGGCGGGGGAGAACCGCGAGCGGTTCAAGGAGATCGTCGCCAAGGTCGCCCGTGAGCACGGGCTCAACGCCGAGTCGGCCAGGTCGGTCATCTGCCACACGATGGACGAGTGCCTGGCCGGCGCCCGCGAGCTGGGTTACCCGGTCGTGGTCAGGCCGTCGTTCACGATGGGCGGCGCCGGGTCCGGGTTCGCCTATGACGAGGCCGACCTGCGGCGCATCGCCGGCGCCGGGCTCGACGCCTCTCCGACCACCGAGGTGCTCCTGGAGGAGTCGATCCTCGGCTGGAAGGAGTACGAGCTCGAGGTCATGCGCGACAAGAACGACAACGTCGTCATCGTCTGCTCCATCGAGAACATCGACCCGATGGGCGTGCACACCGGCGACAGCGTCACCGTCGCGCCCGCGCTGACCCTGACCGACCGCGAATACCAGAACATGCGCGACGTCGCCATCGCGGTCATCCGCGAGGTCGGCGTGGACACCGGCGGCTGCAACATCCAGTTCGCGGTCGACCCGAGCACCGGACGCATGATCGTCATCGAGATGAACCCGCGTGTGTCCCGGTCTTCGGCGCTGGCCTCGAAGGCCACCGGCTTCCCGATCGCGAAGATCGCGGCCAAGCTGGCCATCGGCTACACGCTCGACGAGATCCCCAACGACATCACCAAGGAGACTCCGGCCTCCTTCGAGCCGACGCTCGACTACATCGTGGTGAAGGTGCCGAGGTTCGCGTTCGAGAAGTTCAGGGGCGCCGACCAGACGCTCACCACGCACATGAAGTCCGTGGGCGAGGCCATGGCCATCGGCCGCTCCTTCCCCGAGGCGCTGCAGAAGGCGCTCCGGTCGCTGGAGAAGAAGGACTCGTCCTTCACCTGGGCGGGCTCGACGGGGGACAAGGCCGAGCTGCTCGACAAGTGCCGCACCCCGCACGACGGGCGGCTGCGCACCATGCAGCAGGCCATCAGGGCGGGCGCCACGCCCGGCGAGCTGTTCGAGGCGACCAACGTCGATCCCTGGTTCATCGACCAGCTCATCCTGCTCCACGAGGAGGCCGAGGCGGTCGCCGCCGCCTCGGAGCTGACCGGCGAGGTCCTCGAGCGGGCCAAGCACCACGGCTTCAGCGACGCGCAGATCGGCGAGATCCGCGGCATCGACGAGGCCAGGGTGCGCGACCTGCGCCACGCCCTCGGCCTGCGGCCCGTCTACAACACCGTCGACACGTGCGCCGCCGAGTTCGCCGCGAAGACGCCGTACCTCTACTCGACCTACGACGAGGAGAGCGAGGTCCCCAGCGGCGAGCGCCAGAAGGTCATCATCCTCGGCTCCGGGCCCAACCGCATCGGGCAGGGCATCGAGTTCGACTACGCGTGCGTGCACGCCTCGTTCGAGCTGTCCAGGGCCGGGTTCGAGACCGTCATGGTCAACTGCAACCCCGAGACCGTGTCGACCGACTACGACACCTCCGACCGGCTCTACTTCGAGCCGCTGACGCTGGAGGACGTCCTGGAGGTCGTGCACGCCGAGCAGCAGACGGGCCCGGTCGCGGGCGTGATCGTGCAGCTCGGCGGTCAGACGCCGCTGGGGCTCGCGCAGGCGCTCAAGGACGCGGGCGTGCCCGTGGTCGGCACCTCGCCCGAGTCCATCCACCTGGCCGAGGAGCGCGGCGCGTTCGGGCGGGTGCTGGCCGAGGCGGGCCTGCCCGCGCCCAAGCACGGCACCGCGCTCACCGTCGCCGAGGCGCGGGAGATCGCCGACGAGATCGGCTACCCCGTGCTCGTCCGCCCGTCCTACGTGCTCGGCGGCGCCGGCATGGCGATCGTGTACGACGAGGACACGCTGACGACCTACATGGCGGCCCAGGAGGGCGGCCACCCGGTGCTCGTGGACAAGTTCCTGGACGAGGCCATCGAGATCGACGTCGACGCTCTGTACGACGGGTCGGAGCTGTATCTCGGCGGCGTCATGGAGCACATCGAGGAGGCCGGGATCCACTCCGGCGACTCGGCGTGCGCGCTGCCGCCCATCACGCTCGGCAGCCACGACATCAAGCGCATCCGCGCCGCCACCGAGGCCATCGCCCGGGGTGTGGGGGTGCGCGGGCTGCTGAACGTCCAGTACGCGATGTCGGCCGGAGTGCTGTACGTCCTGGAGGCGAACCCGCGCGCCAGCCGTACCGTGCCGTTCGTGTCCAAGGCCACCGCGGTGCCGCTGGCCAAGGCGGCGGCCCGGGTGATGCTCGGCACGTCGGTCGCCGCGCTCCGCGAGGAGGGCATGCTGCCCGCTACCGGCGACGGCGGGACGCTGCCTCTCGACTCCTCCATCGCCGTCAAGGAGGCCGTGCTGCCGTTCAACCGGTTCCGGGGCGTGGACATCGTGCTCGGGCCCGAGATGCGCTCCACGGGCGAGGTCATGGGCATCGACAAGTTCTTCGGGATCGCGTACGCGAAGTCCCAAGCGGGCGCCTACGGCGAGCTCCCGACCAAGGGACGCGCGTTCGTATCCGTGGCCAACAGGGACAAGCGTGCGATGATCTTCCCTGTGAAGGCGCTGGCGGATCTCGGATTCGAGATCCTCGCTACGGAGGGCACCGCAGAGGTGCTGCGCCGTAACGGTGTCCATGCCAAGATCGTGCGAAAGCACAGCGAGGGGACGGGTCCCGGAGGTGAGCCCACGAGCGTGCAGGCCATTCTCGACGGCGAGGTCGACCTGATCGTCAACACGCCCTTCGGCAGCCCGGGACAGTCGGGCCCACGGCTCGACGGCTACGAGATCCGCACTGCCGCGGTGCTGCGCGGCATCCCGTGCATCACCACGGTCTCGGGGCTGGCGGCCGCGGCGGCGGGCATCCAGGCGATCGTGCGCGGCGACGTCGGCGTACGGTCCCTCCAGGAGCACGCACAGGCACTACGGGGCTGACCCCGCACGGGAGGTGAAGACGACTGGCCGGCACTCCGGTGCAGGTGACTGGCACGGTGCTGACGACGCGCCGGGTCGACGCCTACCATGCGCTGACGGTGGTGGCGCCCGGCATAGCCGAGCGCTACCGCCCCGGTCACTTCGTCTCCGTGGCGGTCGGCGGGGCTTACACGTCGATGGTGACGCGCCGCGCGCTGACCATCCACGATGTCAAGTCCGACTATGGCGGCACGGTCGAACTGGTCTTCACCGCCTCAGGGCCCGGCACGGCCTGGCTGGCCGAGCGGCGTGCCCGCGACACGCTCGACCTGGTCGGGCCGCTCGGCCGGCCCTTTCCGCTGCCGCGTGACCCCGCGCACTGCGTGCTGGTCGGCTCCGATTACGGCTCCGCCGTGCTGTTCCCGCTGGCCGACGCGCTGCTGGAGCGGGGCTGCCGGGTGGACTTCGTGCTGGGCGGCACCGGGGCGGAGCGGGTGTTCGGGGCCATGCGGGCCCGCAGGATCGCCGAGACCACCACGCTGACCACCGAGGACGGCTCGCTCGGGCTACGCGGAAAGGTCACCGACGCGCTACCGTCGGTGATCGCCGACACGCGGGCCGACGCCGTCTACGCCTGCGCGCCCATGGAGACGCTGCGGGCCGTGACGGCGGTGGCGATGGAGTTCGACATCCCGGTGCAGGTGGCCGTCGAGGAGTCGATGGCCTGCGGCATCGGGGTGTGCATGACGTGCGTGCTGCCCGTCATCGGGGACGACGGGGTGACCAGGATGGTTCGGGCGTGCGCTGAAGGGCCGGTGTTCCGGGGGGAGCGGGTGCGTTTCGAGGACGTGGGAACGATCCCGTTCGACGCGCTCGGCGCCCCCGGAGGCGGTGCACGACATGTCAGTTGATATGCGGACATTTCTGGCGCACGTCGAGCTGACGAACCCGATCACCACGGCCGCCGGATGCGCCTCTTCCGGGCGAGAGCTGGCCCAGTTCTTCGACCTGCACCGGCTCGGAGCGCTGACCACCCGCTCGATCACCATGGCGGCCCGTGCGGGGCGGCCCACGCCGCGCATGGCCGAGACGCCCTCGGGCATGCTGAACGCCGTGGGGTTGCAGGGCCCGGGCATCGACGCCTTCCTGGAGCGGGAGCTGCCATGGCTCGCCCAGAGGGGCATCAAGACCATCGTCTCGATCGGCGGCGGCACCGTCGCCGAGTACTCCGAGCTGGCCCGCAGGCTCGCCGACGCGCCCGGGGTCACCGCGCTGGAGGTCAACCTCTCCTGCCCGAACATGGAGGACCGCGGACGCGTCTTCGCCCGCGAGGGCAGCGCGGCGGCCGAGGTGATCGCCTCGGTGCGGTCCATCATGCGCTACGACGTGCCGGTCGTGGCCAAGCTCGCGCCCGACGTGGCGGACATCGTGTCGGTCGCCCGGGCTTGTGTGGACGCGGGGGCCGACGCGCTGTCCATGATCAACAATCCGCTCGGCATGGCCATCGACACCGAGTCGCTGCGGCCCTCGCTCGCCGCCGTCACCGGGGGGCTGTCGGGGCCCGCCATCCTGCCGCTGGCCGTACGGTGCGTGTGGCAGGTGCACGCGGCCCTCCCGGGGGTGCCGCTGATCGGCATCGGCGGTGTGATGACCGGCAGGGACGCGTTCCAGCTCGTCCTGGCGGGCGCCTGCGTGGTCGGTGTGGGCACGGCGCTGTTCCACGACCCCTATGCCTGCCTGCGCATCGAACGCGAGCTGGAGGACCTGCTGAGGGCCCGCGGCTTCCAGCGCCTGGCCGACGCCGTGGGCCTCGCCCACCGCCCGCCGGGCAGCGCCCCCCGCCACCTGCTCGTCGACTCCGAAGAGAGCGCCCCGTGACCATCAGTCGTCATATCCGCCATATCCGCCATTTCTGTCGTATCTGCCGTATCGAGGAGAGCACGTCTTGACTCCCGCACCCCCCCTGACTCCCGCGCCCATCGCCGTCGCCCTGGACGCCCCCGACCTGGAGACCGCCGCCCAGTGGGCGGCCCTGGTGACTCCGCACGTCAGCACGGTCAAGGTGGGTCTGGAGCTCTACCTCCGCTACGGCCCCGACGTGATCGCCTCCGTACGGGGGGCCAGCGGCGTGCAGGTGTTCCTCGACCTCAAGCTCCATGACATCCCGAACACCGTCGCCGGCGCCTCCCGCGCGGTCTCGCGGCTGCGTCCGGCGATCCTCACCGTGCACGCCACCGGCGGCCCGGCCATGATCCGCGCCGCCGTGGAGGCCGCCGACCCGCACACCAAGATCGCCGCTGTGACGATCCTGACCTCGCTGAGCGAGGAAGACCTGGGCCGCATCGGGCTCATGGGGCCGGCCGACGACGCCGTACGCCGCCTGGCCGCGCTGTCGGTGGAGTCGGGGGCCACAGCGCTGGTGTGCTCGCCCAACGAGGTGTCCGCGGTGCGGGCGGAGGTGGGGGAGGGGATCACGCTCATCACGCCCGGAGTGCGGCCCGCGGGGGCCGACACGCAGGACCAGGCGCGGGTGGCCACGCCCGAACAGGCACTCGCCGACGGCGCCGACCTCCTCGTCATCGGCCGCCCCATCACCGGCTCCCCGGATCCCGGCGCCACGGCCGCCTCCATCGCGGCGTCTCTCCGCCGCGCATCGTGATCTCTCTGATGTCCCGCCGCTGCGGCTGATCCCCGTTTCCTCGCCCCGTCCGTGCGTTGCGGCCGTGGCACGGTGGGCCGCACGCCCGTCAAACCGCCCATCCGTTGCGACTGCGCAACGGTGGGCCGCGCGCCCATCAAACTGCCCATCCGTTACGGCTGCGCACAGTGGGCCGCACGCGCCGACGTCCCCTGCCGTCTGTCATGGCCGGTCGTGAAGGCTCACGGGTTGCTCGCCGTGACGAGCGCACGCTTGACCATGACCGTGGCGAGTCGTCGGAATGGTCGCGCGGACGTTTCGCCGGGCGCCACTGACGTCCTTGACGCGACGCGCGCGTGCCACCCCCCGCCGTCCCGGGGCGCCCGGATCATGGCCGTCTGGACCCCACGAGCGTCGCCGTGCGAAGGCCGGTTGGGTGGGGCGATTTGGATCATGGGCGCCTGCCGCCCTCACAAGATCGTAATGCATTCGCGAGGGCATTTGTGAGCGATCTTCGTTTTGGTTTCGGGCCTGGTGTGGGCGGGGTTTCGGACATTGGTGGCTGACTGGAATGTGATCATCGTTGCGTTTCGCGACACCGTCGTGAGCCGACGCGCGAAGCGGGAAGTGAGGGCGATTTCATTAGCGGAATGTGATTTTACGGATACGGAGAGCGATGAAGTGGATTTTGTGAGGAGAGAAACGGCTCTTGACGTTGCTTAGGGGGCGATGACCAGCTAGTTTCCCTTCCCGTCCGAGTACATCGACAGAAATTCGAGGTGACCCGGCGTGGCTCTTCCTCCACTGACCCCTGAGCAGCGCGCCGCAGCCCTGGAGAAGGCTGCCAAGGCCCGTAAAGAGCGTGCCGAGGTCAAGAACCGGCTCAAGCATGGCGCGGTTTCTCTGGCTGAGGTGCTCAAGGACGGGCAGACCGACGACGTCATCGGAAAGATGAAGGTGTCGGCCCTGTTGGAATCGCTCCCCGGCGTGGGCAAGGTCCGCGCCAAGCAGCTCATGGAGCGGCTTGCCATCGCCGAGTCCCGCCGCGTGCGGGGTCTCGGCGCGAACCAGAGGGCATCCCTCGAGCGCGAGTTCGGTGGCAACGAGAGCTAATCTCTGTTCCACAAGAAAGCGCAGGTTCAACGGGGGGTAGGAAAGTGACCGACGGGTCCTGGTCCGGCGAAGTCAGTGCCTATGAGGCATTCGGGCCCGGAGCGGAGGTCGGATTCTTGCCCTTGAGCGAACGGCGGCTGACGGTCCTTTCAGGGCCGTCGGGCGTCGGCAAGTCCACGGTCGTCGCCGAGCTCCGGCGGGCACACCCCGAGGTGTGGCTGTCGGTCTCGGTGACCACCAGGAGGCCCCGGCCCGGTGAGGTGAACGGGGTTCACTACTTCTTCGTCGACGGCGAGGAGTTCGACCGGCTCGTGGCGGCCGGCGAGCTGCTCGAGTGGGCGGAGTTCGCGGGTAACCGCTACGGCACGCCGCGCGAGCCGGTGTTGAAGAAGCTCGCCGACGGCGTGCCGACGCTGCTCGAGATCGATCTCGAAGGCGCCAGGCAGGTGCGCGGGAGCATGCCTGAGGCGCTGCTGGTGTTCCTTGCTCCGCCCAGCTGGGAGGAGTTGGAGAAGCGGCTGCGCGGCCGCGGCACCGAGCCGGAGGACGTCATCGCACGCCGCCTCGAGGCGGGGCGGGTCGAGATGGCCGCGGAGCCGGAGTTCGACCTGACTCTCGTGAACACGAACGTCCAAGACGTGTGCTCTCGGCTGATAGCCTTGATGACTGACCCTCAGGGGGTCACGACAACCACCAACCGAGAGGTCTGACAATCGTGGCAGGCACCACCCCGGCCGCGGAGGGCATCACCAACCCGCCGATCGACGCGCTGCTCGACATCGTCGACAGCAAATACTCACTGGTGATCATGGGCGCCAAGCGCGCTCGCCAGATCAACGCCTACTACTCCCAGCTCGGCGAGGGCCTGCTCGAATACGTCGGGCCGCTGGTCGAGACGCACGCGCAGGAGAAGCCGCTGTCCATCGCGCTGCGCGAGGTCTCCGAGGGCCTGCTCAACGCCGAGCCGATCGAAGGCGCGGTCTGACCCCTTCGATGAAGGTCGTCCTGGGCGTCAGTGGCGGCATCGCCGCGTACAAGGCATGTGAGCTGCTGCGCCTGTTCACCGAGTCCGGGCACGAGGTGCGGGTCGTCCCGACCCGCGAGGCGCTGAAGTTCGTGGGCGCGCCCACCTGGGCCGCCCTGTCGGGCAACCCCGTGTCGGGCGAGGTGTGGGACGACGTTCACGAGGTGCCCCACGTCCGGATCGGCAAGCAGGCCGACCTCGTCGTGGTGGCGCCCGCGACCGCCGACGTGCTCGCGAGGGCGGCCCACGGGCTGGCCGGCGACCTGCTGACCAACACGCTGCTGACGGCCACGTGCCCGGTCGTGTTCGCGCCCGCGATGCACACCGAGATGTGGCAGCACCCCGCCACCCGCGCCAACGTCGCGACGCTGCGCGAGCGGGGCGCCGTCGTGATCGACCCCGCCGTCGGCCGCCTCACCGGGGCCGACACCGGCCCCGGCCGCCTGCCCGACCCGGGCGAGATCTTCCAGCTCTGCCTGCGCGTGCTGCGCGGCCGGCCCCGCGACCTGGCCGGGCGCAAGGTCGTCATATCCGCCGGCGGCACCCGCGAGGCGATCGACCCGGTCCGCTACATCGGCAACCGCTCCTCGGGGCTGCAGGGATACGCCCTGGCCCGCACGGCCGCCGCCCGGGGCGCCGAGGTGACCCTGGTCGCGGCGAACGTGGCGCTGCCCGACCCCGCCGGGGCAAAGGTCGTCCGGGTGGAGTCGGCGGGCGAGCTGCGCGAGGCGGTGCTCGCCGCCTCGGCCGACGCCGACGTGGTGGTCATGGCCGCAGCGGTGGCCGACTTCCGGCCCGCGACGCGGCACGAGACGAAGATCAAGAAGACGGACGGCGAGCCCGAGCCGATCTTTCTGACGAAGAACCCCGACATCCTCGCCGAACTCGGCGCACTCCGCCGCGACGCCCGCGCGGCCGAGACACGTTCCGGCGGTGGAACGCCGGCCCCATCGGCCCTTCAGCCGTCGACTCCCGGCGCCGCGCGCGGCGCGACCCCGCAGCCGGCCACCCCTGCGCCGCAGCCCACCGACGGCGCCCTCCACGACGGAGCACCGGCCGACGCGAGACCGCGGCCGGTCGGCGGTGTCGCTCGCGGTGGAGCATCCACCGACTCGAAGTCGCAGCCGGTCGGCGGCGCCTCTCGTGATGATGCGCCGGGCGACCCGGCCCTGCCCTGGGGTGGCGGTGCCTCCAGCGGTTTGCGGGCGAACGTCGAGGCGGCGTCAGGTGACGGCGTCCCGCAGAGCCGTCCGGCGACGGCTGAGCCGGGTCCGGGTGGCGGCGCGCCACGCGGGGCGTACCCGGAGGTGATCGTCGGGTTCGCGGCCGAGACCGACGACGTGCTCGCCAACGGACAGGCCAAGCTCGCGCGCAAGGGCTGCGACCTGCTGGTCGTCAACCAGGTGGGGGAGGGCCTCGCCTTCGGCACCCCCGACAACGCGGCCACCGTGCTCGTCGCGGGTGGAGAGCCGGTCGAGGTGCCGTTCGGGCCCAAGGAGGACGTCGCCGACGCCGTGTGGGACCTGGTCGCCGCGCGACTGTCCTGACCCACGCAGGACCTCGGCCCGGAGCGGTGCGTACGTCCTAGAAGGGGTGCGTAAGCCCTAGAAGGGACGAGGGCCCAGCGACGCGCACAAATGGCGCAAGACCGATTACCTGATCAGCTCTTGCTACATCCCCGCGTGCCTGCGGATACTTGGGCGAAGGGGGGATGGAATGCCGGTGGGTTCTGCTGTCAGGGATCGTTGTAGAACGTTGCTCGGCGACCAAGGGGAGATCCACTACGTCTTCCCCGCGGTGTCCGCGGGAACGACGGGGACGGGGAATTTCCTGATCGTGGTCACGGGCTCGGCCATATCGGTGGTGGCCACCAGGACGCTCAGGAGTGATCGGCCAGTCGCGGTGCTCGCGGCCTTCCCGCGAAACACTCGGCTCGGCCCTATCAAGCCTGGACCGATCATCGAGCTAGACTCGATGGCGTTCGAGTTCGATGAGGAGTACGCCGCCGTGGTGGCGGCCGCCGATGCGGAGATCTTCGCGCCGGAGACCCTGCCACCCGACCCCCTGCCTGAGCTGTGACGGGAGCCAGATAGTGGACGGTTTCGCGCCCCAGCGCCGGGTAGGGCTAGACTTCGGCGAGGCTCAGGCGCGCCCATGCGCCCTGGGCCTTACATTCGTCAGCAGCCGCTGCATGAGGAGCCACTGAGTTGTCACGTCGCCTGTTCACTTCCGAGTCGGTCACTGAGGGCCACCCGGACAAGATCGCTGACCAGATCAGTGACGCGATTCTCGACGCCATGCTCAAGGACGACCCCAAGAGCCGGGTCGCGGTCGAGACGCTGATCACTACCGGCCAGGTCCATGTCGCAGGCGAGGTCACGACTGAGACCTACGTCGACATCCCGGCCCTCATCCGCGAGAAGATCCTGGAGATCGGCTACGACGCGTCGCACAAGGGCTTCGACGGCGCCTCCTGTGGCGTGTCGGTGTCCATCGGCGCGCAGTCGCCCGACATCGCCCAGGGCGTGGACAGCGCCTACGAGCACCGGGTGGACGGCGACGGCGACGAGCTCGACCGCCAGGGCGCTGGCGACCAGGGGCTCATGTTCGGCTACGCCTGCCGCGAGACCCCGGAGCTGATGCCGCTTCCGATCATCCTGGCCCACCGGCTGGCGCAGCGGCTGTCGGAGGTGCGCAAGACGGGTGTGGTGCCATACCTCCGCCCTGACGGCAAGACCCAGGTGACGATCGAGTACGACGGCGACACGCCGGTCCGGCTGGACACCGTGGTCGTCTCCACGCAGCACGCGGCGGAGATCGACCTCAAGGAGATGCTCACGCCGGACATCAAGGAGCACGTGGTCGATCCGGTGCTGGCGAGCCTCGACCTCGACACCGAGGGCTACCGCCTGCTGGTCAACCCGACCGGCCGCTTCGAGATCGGCGGCCCCATGGGCGACGCCGGCCTCACCGGCCGCAAGATCATCATCGACACCTACGGCGGCATGGCCCGCCACGGTGGCGGCGCCTTCTCCGGCAAGGACCCGTCCAAGGTGGACCGGTCGGCCGCCTACGCCATGCGCTGGGTCGCCAAGAACATCGTCGCCGCCGGCCTCGCCGACCGGTGCGAGGTTCAGGTCGCGTACGCGATCGGCAAGGCGCAGCCGGTGGGTCTGTTCCTGGAGTGCTTCGGCACCGAGAAGCTGCCGGTGGAGAAGATCCAGGACGCCGTGCTCCAGGTGTTCGACCTGCGCCCGGCGGCGATCATCCGCGACCTGGACCTGCTGCGCCCGATCTACTCGGAGACCGCCGCCTACGGGCACTTCGGCCGTGAGGGCTTCTCCTGGGAGTCCACGGACCGCGCCGAGGCCCTGCGGACCGCCGTCGGCCTCTGACCCACCGCTCACCAGTCGTCCCCGCCACCGCCCGCCGGCCGTCCCGCCGCCGGGCGGTCGGCGAGATGCGGCATGGTGGCGTACGGTGGCGACACCGCCCTGCCTTCCGTGCGACGACCCGCCCTCGTCGGCCCGCCGGCCAGGCGTGGTGGGCGACGCGGGCTGATGGTTCTGGTTTGGCGTGCGGCGGGTTGGGCTCGCCGCGCCCATCCGACGGGCAGTCGTCGCAGGGCCCCACACCGTTCGGGGTGTCCGACTGAGCACACGCAACTCGTGCTCGGTTCTTAGGAACGGTCTGGTAGACGTTATGCGTGACCGACTCCGACGACGCCCTTCTGCCGCTCGACGCCGTGCGGCCCCCAGCGTCGTCGAGGGACACCAAAGGCGCCACCGTACCTGCTCCTGACCGGCCCGTCGCGAGGGTCGTGGTGGACAGCCCGCTCCCGCACCTCGACCGCCCCTTCGACTACCTGGTGCCCGACTCCATGCATGAGACGGCCGAGCCGGGAGTGCGCGTGCGGGTGCGGTTCGCGGGGAAGCTGGTCGACGGGTTCCTGCTGGAACGCGCCGATGAGAGCGAGCACGACGGAAAGCTCATGCCGCTCGAACGCGTGGTCTCGCCAGAGCGCGTGCTCACTCCCGAGATCGCCGGGCTGGCCAGGGCCGTCGCCGACCGGTACGCGGGCACCCTGACCGATGTGCTCCGCCTGGCCGTCCCGCCCCGCCACGCCAAGGCCGAGTCGGA